>WTGR01000923.1 GCA_011523485.1 Acidobacteriota bacterium | reverse complement strand
GGCGCTTGCCGAGGAAGATCGGCTTCTCGATGCTCAGCAGGAACGTGCCCAGGACGGCGAAGATCGCGTAGAAGCAGAACGGCACGCTCTGGAAGAAGAAGGCGATGCGGTCCGCCTCGGTGGCGAGGAAGCCGACCCCGGAGACGAAGATGAACGCCTGCACGTAGCCCGGCCAGGCGTTGAAGGCGAGCTGCGAGGCGATCGGCGAGGCGGTCGAATCGACGATGTAGGCCAGCTCCTCGTGGCTGACCTTCTGCTGGTCGGCGATCGGCTTGACGGTGGTGCCGACCACGACGGTGCTGACCGTCCCGCCCTGGAAGAAGACGATGCCGAGCGCCCACGCCACCAGCTTCGCGGTCTTCGGTCCCCGGACGAACTTCGCGGTCATGAACTCGGCGAACGCCTGCGCGGCGCCGGTGCGCGACCAGACCCCCATCAGGCCGCCGAGCAGCCAGAGGTACAGCAGCAGGACCCCGGCGGAGTTGGTAGATGCGAGCGACGGGATCATCACCTCGCCCGTGATGTCGTACTTGCCGAGCAGGAGCGCGCCGGAGACGATGCCGGCGGCCAGCGAGGTGACCGGCTCGCGCGTCAGCCAGCAGAGCATCACGGCCACCGCGGCCGGCAGCAGCGACCACCAGCCCCAGTGCGCGCGCGCCTCGAGCCGGTAGTAGACGGTCTCGGCCCGCCCGTCGCGCGTCTCCACCGCCGAGACGAACTCCTCGGTGAGGTCCGGCGATTCGCCGGCGGCGGCGAGCGCCGCGGCATCGAGCTGCGCCTCCTCGATGGGGACGGCGTCGAAGTAGGCGGGGCTGCCCTCGGACAGGTAGTACAGCCCGCCGTCGTCGTCCGTCAGCACGTCCAGCGTGACCCGGTTGACGGTCCACGTCGGGGGGACGCTGGCCCCGGCGATCCAGGAAACCAGAATCGCGACGGCGAAGACGGTGAACTTCCGGATGCCGGTGGTCATGGCGTGCCTCGTCCGGTTCCGTGGAGGCTACGGCGCGGGGAAGCGCCCGATGCGCGTGCCGCCGCCGACCCCGCCGACCCAGATCTCGTCTCCGACCTGGATGCCGACGGTGCCCAGAATGATGCGATCGTTCGAGGGATAACGAACGATTTCCTCCTGGGCGAGGCTGTTGGGGATGATCTTCGCCACCCGCGACGTGACCCCGTCGCACGCGCCCTGGCCGAGACAGGCGAAGATGGAGTCGGGCCCAGTGCCGGCGTGGCCGGCCGCCAGCAGCGTGCCGTCCGGCGCCCAGTGGACGTTGTCGACGTGGAAACCGACGTCGACCGCGTCGACCACCACCGGCGTCCGGCCCCGCGACAGTCGGATCAGGGACTGCGTGCCCCAGCCGCCGATGTAGAGCCATTCACCGTCGGGCGATGCTTCGATGCCGTTGGGACCGGCGGTCGCGCTGCCCGGCACCTCCGTCCAGCCGGCGCCCGGCTGCCACTCCCACAGCTCTCCGGTCGAGCGCTGGAAGTTGGTGGCGACGAAGGCGCCGTCCGGGAGCGCGGCCACCGAGTTCAAGCCGACGCCCGCGGGCGCCACTGCGCAACCGACCCAGGTGGCGGCGGGCACCTCGCCGCGCGCGTCGAGCTCGAAGACCTCCACCGACTCGCGGGCGCCGTGGCGCACCACGTACAGGGTGTGCACCCCATCGTCGCCGGAGCGCAGGCCGAGCCCGTGCGGCTGGAAGCCGCTGGTGTCCGGACCGGGGCAGGCGCCGTACAGCTCGGTGTCGTGGCGCGGCGCCGAGGTGTCGAGCGGGAAGATCGGCCGCGAGGAGTGGTCGCGGGCATCGGTCGCATACAGGCGGCCATCGTCCATCATGCTCGAGACGATGACCCAGGGAGAGTCCGGCACCGCGGCCAGATCTTCGGGACTCACCGGCCCGCAGACGAACTCGACGTCGCCGTCCGGATCGCATTGCGCCGCGCCCGCGGCGGGCAAGACGAGCAGGCAGGCCGCCAGCGCCGACACCAGGTACATCCGCGCCCTCATGAGTCCTCCTCTCGCGGGCTGCGTGCCCGAACCCGCGGCGATTATGTCACGTGGTCGGTATGGCGTCCGCCCGTGGAAGCGGGCGCCACGTGCTGCCGTGGCGCAGCCCGACAAGCTTCGCCTACGGCTCCGGTTGCCGCCCAACCGGGCCGGACCGGAAGTCTACGCCGTTCTACGGCGCCGACTCCTGGCGCGCGTCGGAGGGATTGCGCCCGCGCCGCGGAAAGGCGATGATCGGCGGCAGGCGCCGGTGGACAGCGCGCCGGCGAATCACGCTGCCGGACGAACTGCTGCCCGATGGTCACGGAATCTACTCTGCGCAGGCGCCGTCGAGCCACTGGAGCGTACGAGAACCTCGAGGATGCAGACGATGTCAGAACTCTACGCAAGGACGTCGGAAGGCTTCGGCCGCCGGTTCGGACGCCGCGGCCCCGGTTTCGGGTTCCGGCTCACGTGGTTCGCCCGCGTGGCGCTGATCGCGTTGGCGGCGACCGCCGCCGGCTGCGCCGCCGATGAATCCGGAGGCCCCGCTTCGCTCGACGAGCTCGCACAAGGCGTGCTGGCCACCATCGACGGGGAGTTGGCGGTGCCCGGCCTGCAGGAGTCGGTCGAGGTGATCCGCGACGAGTGGGGCGTGCCGCACATCTACGCGCAGAACGA
>WTGR01000110.1 GCA_011523485.1 Acidobacteriota bacterium | reverse complement strand
GTGATTCGCAGGATTTGCCATACCGAAAGCGGTTTTGCGATTCTCCCGCCGCCCCTATCTATGCCGGATGGGCATATCGAACTCAAATCCCGGCGGCGTCCTCGATGCCCGGTTTCTGCGGGCGATCGAGGTCTGGTGCGCCCGCAACGGGATGAGCGCCGGGGCGTTCGGCGCCGCCGTGTACCGCGACCGAGACTTCGTCGCCTCGCTGCGCGACGGACGCCGTCCCTGCCTCAGGACGGTGGACCGGGCGCTCGCCTTCCTGGGAGAGCCGCTGGCCGAACCCGCCTTCCTCGGGGAAGTCGATGCCTTTCTTCAAGTGACAGGGGTCAAGCGCTCGCTGCTCGGACAGGAAGCGACCGGCAACCCCTCCTTCGTCGCGCAGCTGCTCGGGGGCGTGTCGCCGAAGCTGGCGACGGTGGAAGCGGTGCGCGCGACGATGCAATCGCACGCGAGCCCTGCCGAGTGGCGTGAGATCCGCGCCCGCGCCGGCGCGATGCCGGCGATCCTGACCGGCGCCCCGCTGCCGTCTCCGGAGCCGCCTGCCCGGTGCGAAGATCGCGACGCCGGACCGGAACGGCCGGTCGGCCTCTGCGAGGACCAGCAATTCTTGAACACCCGCGAAGCGGCGGCACTGCTGGGGCTGTCGCCGAGCACGCTGGCCCGCTACCGAACCACCGGGGAAGGACCCTGGTATTGCAAGCTCGGCGGCTGCGTGCGGTACCGGGGCAACGATCTGGAGGCTTGGGCCGCCGACCGCCGGGTAGGCGGGAACGGGGGCGTCCGCGCCGGGGACGAGGCCTCGCGGCCGGCATCGCCGTGAACTGGGGCGTCTCCGGACGCCGGGGCGGCTGACATGTCGGGCGCGCGATGGCCGCGCCGCATGGTCCGGCTGGGGCTGCTCGGCGTCGCCGCAATGACGCTGGCGGTGCCGGTCATCCTGCTGGCGCGCGGGACCACCGGTCATGACTGGTACTCGGCCGCGAAGCTCACGGCGGTCGAGATCGCGCTCGCCGTCGGCTTCAGCAAATACACGCCGGTGGCGTACCGCGATGAGCGTGGCGACGGCTGGAACATCAGCCGCATAGGGTTCGTCGAGTTCGGTCCACCGGTGTGGGCCCAGCGGCGCATCCTGGCGGCGATCGGCGACGGAGTCATGCTGGGCGCCGGCGTCGGCGGGACGGTATTCTGCCTGATGCTGCTCGGGGCCGCGGGCCAGGGGCGGCGCCGCCGGCGCGGGACCGCGTTGGAACCGGTGGAATATCCCCATCGGTATCCGCGGGCGTCGGGCCCGGCGGGGCGCATCGCGGAGTGGGTCCGGCCGGGCCTGCGCGCGCGAATCGCGCTGCTGGTGGTGTCTCCGGCGGAGCTCGAACGCCTGCTGGCTCTGCTCGGCGACAGGCGGCGTCCAGGATTCATCGACCTCCCGGAGCCGGACGGCGCGAAGCCTATGGAGACCGACGACGAGCTGCTGGAACAGACGGAAACGCCATCCCTGCCGCCGACAGGGAGCGGCAGCCAGAGTGCCGAACCTGCGGTCCCGGCTAAACCGGCCCCCGCGGGTCGCGGAACCCGCCCGGACAAGCCGAAGCCGGTCGATCGCACCGGGAACAAGCCGGTCCGACGCAAGCGCCCGCCGGAACCGAAGTTCTTCTGATGGTCGCCTCGATCGGCGCCATCGCTTCGCCGTCCCAGGGCGTGAGCTACTACGAGCGTGACGGCTATTACGCCAAGGACGATCCCGATCATCGTGCCGCCAGCGCCTGGGCCGGCAAGGGCGCCGACGCGCTCGGCCTGTCCGGTCCGGTCGACCCGGACGTCTTCACCGCGATCCTGGAGGGCCGGGTGCCGGACGGCCCGCAGCTCGGCCGTCGAGGCAAGGACGGCGAGATCGTTCACCGGCCCGGCCGCGACCTCACCCTGTCGGCCCCGAAATCCGTCTCCCTGGCCGCTCTGGTGGGTGGAGATACCCGCGTCGTCGAGGCCCACGGCCGGGCGGTGGAGCGGACCCTCGCCTGGGTCGAGGAACGGGTGATCGAGACCCGGATGAAGGATCCAGAGGCCAGCCGCATGATCCGCGCTGGCGGCCAGAAGGCTGTGATCGCTACCTTCACCCACGAGACCTCGCGCAATCTCGACCCGCAGCTCCACACCCATGCGGTGATCGCCAACATGGTGCAGGGCGAAGACGGCAAGTGGCGCACCATGGCCAACGAGAAGCTCTATGGCTCCAAAATGCTGATCGGCGCGCTCTACCGGGGCGAGCTCGCGCGGGAACTGGGAAATCTCGGCTACGGCATCGAGAAGACCCATGCGGATGGGCGGTTCGAGATCGCCGGTGTCTCTCGCGAAATCATCGATGCCTTCTCCACCCGCCGGGCCGAGATCGAGGCGGCGATGGAGGGCCGCGGCCTAGGCTCGACGGCGGAGAACCAGCACCTCGCACGGCGCGCCGCGCTCATGACGCGCGCCCACAAGCGCGATGTCGACAAGGAGGCGCTGCGCGAGACCTGGGTGAATCAGGCGGCCGGCCTCGGCTTCGACGCGCAAGCCCTTGTCGCGGCGGCAATGGAGCGGGGCCTGGACGGGGCCGGACAGGCGAGCAACGGAGCGAAGGATCCGGGCAAGGACGGTGCGGCGCCGCGACAGGCGGACCTGTTCGAGCATGCGGCGCG
>WTGR01000105.1 GCA_011523485.1 Acidobacteriota bacterium | reverse complement strand
GCGGCATGCAAGTCAATCCCATTGCTTTCTTTGCGCCGCACGCTAACATCGTCCCCGTAGCAAATCGAGAAGCGGTCGGTTTCCTTTTCGCAGCAAATCGATCCTTCGTGCGGGCTCGGTGTCCCAAGATCATCCACCGGCATTACAAGCCTCCGTCCCAGGACGGAGGCTTTTCGCTTCTTCAAGCACCGGATCTTCGTCTCGATGCCGGCGTTGTCCGCTGATCCGGCGATCGGACGAAGAGGTTGAGACGCGCTCGGAACCTTCGGGGAAGGCATTTCGGTGCTGCCCGACGGCCCCAGGGACGCGTCGAAACGTGGACCACGGCGGCGATATCGGAGCGGCGATCGGGGGCGATTCAGGCGCATCTCCGGGGAACCGGATTGGTATCCCGTAGGAAATCCCATGGTTCCCTGGAGAACCGCATCAAGAATTCGCCAACGGCTTCAACGCGATAGTAGAGGTTCCCCGGAGCATCTACTCGTTCCGGCATACGTTTGGCGCCGAATGTCGCCAATAAGCCCCGAAACTGTACGGTTAGCGCCCGCATGCGCCCTTTTGCAGCCTGCTGCGTTCCGGTGTGACGAGACAGCCGCTCCGCGGTCCAAAAGGCCAAAATCGTGCAGCGAATTTCATGGGGGAATCTTCGCCGGCGAGAGCGGCGGATCGGAGCCGCCACGGCGATTGAGTGGCCGCGGGTGCGGACACTGCCATTCGATGCAGTGTCGAGCACAGTGACGGCGGGCTCGTCGGGAGCGCCGTCACGAAGATCGGCGGCAGTGCCGTCAGCGTTGCGGCCGGGAACGCGCGATGGTCGCGGCAGCCGCGACGGTCCGCTGCATCGGCATGCGATCGCATCGGCGATCGGCAATGCCGATGGCGAGCGCGGCGCGAAGCGCCCGCGAGAACTGCGTTGCCGCCGCAACACCGTCGGCGGGAAACGAAACGGACCGCGCCGCCGCCGGAGCGACGACGCGGTCCGCGATGCGCTGCGGTCAGGCCGCGCGGCAGACCGGGATGCCGAGTTGCCTGGCGCGGTCCACGAGGTTGTCGGTAATGCCGGAGCCGGGGAACGCGATCACGCCCTTCGGCAGCAGGTTGAGCAGCTCGTCGTTGCGGCGGAACGGGGCGGCGCGTCCGTGGCGGTCCCAGTCCGGCTTGCAGACGACCTGGTCGATGCCGTTGCGCTCGGCCCAGCGCGCCGCGATCTTCTCGACGCCGGGGCCGCCGCCGTGGACGAGCACCATGTCGCCATGCTTGGCGCGAGTCTTGTCGAGCATGCGGATCACCGCGGCCGGGTCGGCGACGTCCTTGCCGCCGGCGATGGCGACGAGGGTGCCCTGCGGCAGGTGCGCCGTGGTCGCGCGGTCCTTCCTCGCGCGCATGAAGTCGCGGGCGTCGATGACCGCCGAGGTCAGCTTGCCGGTCTGGCTGGCGTGGCTGCCGTGCCTCGGGCGCCAGGTGTCGCCGGTCTCCTCGCGGTAGGCGTCGGCGGCGGTGTCGCGCATGATCTCGAAGGCGTCGCGGCGGTCGCCGAGGTTGCGGGCGCGGTCGGTGACGAGCTCCAGCTCGCGGGACTTGATCTCGGTGCCGTCCTGGGCCTTCTGCAGGTCGCGGAGCTCCGGGCTGAGCCGGTCGACGCTGCGGTCGAGGCGGCGGACCTGGGCGTCGAGGCAGTTGACGAAGCCCCACAGCAGGCTCTCGCGCTCGTCGGCGAGCTGGAACCCGTCCGGCGCGACGCCCTCGGCCAGGATGCGGAAGGCCTCGCTCACCGCGTCGGTGGCGTCGTCCGCGTCCCAGACGTCGCGGCTGTCGAACTCGTCCCGCTCGGGCGCTGCGCCGAACAGGGCGGCGTTCTCGCACACGGTCGCGGTGACGGACTGCTCGGCGCTCTCGATGGTGTCGATGTCGAAGGTCATGACGATCTCCTTGATGATCGGGTTGCAGCGATCGGAGCGTTGCGCCCCGAAGTGATGTTCCGTTGGGTCACGCGCGCACAGGGCGAGCACCTGGCCCTAGAAGCTCTTGGGCGGAGCTGGTGCGGAAAGTTGCCGATCTTGGTGCGGAAGATCGCTCCGCGATCTTCACGGTCGGCAACTTTCACGGTCCGCCCTAGAGCTTCTTGGGTCAGGCCGCAGGGAGCGCAGCGACCGGAGGACCCGCAGGGTTGCTGGCCCGAGCACGCGTGGCACAATGGAAGATCACGTAGCGGGCTATTTCTCTCCACCTGCACGGATCCCATCGGCGGTTCGGCTTGGTGCGGCGTTCGAGAGGAAGCGCGACGGCGCGTCACGCATCGGACCGCTCCGCTAACACCCGCGCCGCCCAGGCGGCCGCCCGTTCGAGCACCTCACCGTGGCAGGGATGGCCGTCGCCGGCGCACCAGCAGGCCAGCCAGCAGCCGTCGAGCTCGGCAAGCTCTTCCAGCGTGACCTCGCCCGCCCGGATGCGCTGCCAGAGATGGAAGCGGTAGCGGGCGACCGCCTCGGCATACGAGACCCCCTCCGTCACGCGGAACGGATTGCCCCACCGGGTGCGGCGGTCGATCAGCACGGTGTTGTTCACGACCTGGGCATATTCGAACTGCTCGCGCAGCTTTGGCTCGCGCCTGAGATTGATGACAGCGCTCATGGACACCCTCCCTCTCTCTGAACGGCTTGCCCGTTCGCAAGCTCTCCTCC
>WTGR01000424.1 GCA_011523485.1 Acidobacteriota bacterium | reverse complement strand
GGCCCCGGCAGCGTGAACGGAACTTCGCGGTCGTGCGCGTTGAAGAGCATCAGCAGGGTGTCGTCGACGATGCGTCCGCCGCGGTCGTCCGTCTCGTCAATCGCATCCCCGGCCAGGCGTACGCCCACGCATCTCGCCTGTTCCCGCTCCCACGCCTCGCCGGTCATCTCGCGGCCGTCCGCGTCGAACCAGGTCAGGTCCTTGGCCGCGCCGGGTCGGGTGCTGCGTCCCCGCAGGAAGCGCCGGCGACGGAGCACCGGGTGGTCGAGGCGGAACCGGATCATCTTCCGCACGAAGGACAGCAGCTCGCGCTCGGCCGGCGCTAGGTCCCAGTCGAACCAGCTCGTCTCGTTGTCCTGACAGTAGGCGTTGTTGTTGCCGCCCTGGGTGCGCCCCAGCTCGTCGCCGCCGCAGAGCATCGGCACACCCTGCGAGAGCAGCAGCGTGGCGAGGAAGTTCCGCTTCTGGCGGGCCCGCAGCACCCGAATCCCGGGATCGGACGTGTCCCCCTCCACCCCGCAGTTCCAGCTCAGGTTGTCGTCGGATCCGTCTCGGTTCGATTCGCCGTTCGCCTCGTTGCGCTTCTCCTCGTAGCTGACCAGGTCGTCGAGCGTGAACCCGTCGTGCGCGGTCACGAAGTTGATGCTCGCCGAGGGCCGCCGCCCATCCTGCTCGTACAGATCGCTGCTGCCCGCCAGCCGCGTCGCCAGGTCGGCCACCTGCCCCTCGTCGCCGCGCCAGAAACGGCGCACGGAGTCGCGGTAGCGGCCGTTCCACTCCGTCCACGGGGCCGGGAAGTTGCCCACCTGGTAGCCGCCGGCGCCGAGGTCCCAGGGCTCGGCGATCAGCTTGACCTGCGAGAGGACCGGGTCCTGGTGAATGATGTCGAAGAAGGCGCCGAGCCGGTCCACCTCGTACAGCTCGCGGGCGAGGGCGCTGGCCAGGTCGAAGCGGAAGCCGTCGACGTGCATCTCGAGCACCCAGTACCGCAGGCTGTCCATGATCAACTGCAGCACCCGCGGATGGAGGGCATTGAGCGTGTTGCCGCAGCCGGTGAAGTCCTGGTACTCGCGGGGGTCCTCCGGCTGCAGCCGGTAGTAGGAGCGGTTGTCGATGCCGCGCAGCGACAGCGTCGGCCCCGCGCGTCCGCCCTCCGCGGTGTGGTTGTAGACCACGTCCAGAATCACCTCGAGCCCGGCGGCGTGCAGCCGGCGCACCATGGTCTTGAACTCCGCCACCGCACGGTCCGGGGCCGTCGCGAACCGCACGTCGGGGGCGAGGTAGGCCAGCGTGTCGTAGCCCCAGTAGTTGGTCAGGCCGGCCCGCACCAGGCGCCGCCCGCTGGCTCCCTGGTGGACCGGCAGCAACTCCACGGCCGTCACGCCCAGGTCGGTGAGGTGGCGGACCGCCGCGTCCGATGCCAGTCCCAGGTAGGTTCCGCGAAGCCGCACGGGAACGTCCGGATGTCGCGCCGTGAAGCCCTTGACGTGCAACTCGTAGATGACCGTCTCGTGCCACGGAATCCGGGGACGCCGGTCGTCGCCCCAATCGAAAGCCGGATCCAGCACGGCGGCCAGCGGCGCGAACGGCGCGCTGTCGCGCGGGTCCGCCGCCAGGTCGCTCCTGGGACCGGCGACGGGATAGCCGTGGACCGCGTCGTCCCAACGCAGCGTCCGGTCGATCCGCCTGGCGTAGGGATCGAGCACCACCTTCGCCGGGTTGAAGCGGTGCCCGGCGCGCGGGTCGTACGGGCCGCTCACCCGATAGCCGTACAACTGCCCCGGCCGTACGCCGGGCAGGTAGCCGTGCCACACGAAGTCGGTCCGCTCCGGCAGCGGGACACGGGCAGTCTCCCGCCTGGCGTCCGGAGCGTCGAAGAGGCACAACTCCACCCGATCGGCATGCTCCGAGAAGATCGCGAAGTTGACGCCGGCCCCGTCCCAGGTTGCGCCGAGCGGGTAGGGCTTGCCGGGCCGGAACTTCATGTCGCCGCGATGATTCCGGCCGCCGCCGCCGTCCTACTCCGGCGGCGCGAACGCCACCAGCTCCTGGCTAGCCCCCGACCCGGTGGCGATGAGCACGAACTGGCGGCCGGTCCCGGACCGGTAGGTCATGTGGACTCCTCGCTCCCGCCCACCGCCGCTAGCGGCCGTCGTAGATGAGCCCGACGATCTGCTCCACCCGGGCGGCAGGCGCCTGGAAGTCGCTGTACTCGTCCGGCACCGAGTAGCCCGCCACGGTCTCGGCAACGCTTCGCCCGGCTGCCGCCCCTTCCTGCGCGCGGGTCAGCAGGTCGTCGTAGAACGCCGCGTAGTCGACGAGATCGTCCCAGGCCAGCGGGTCGTCGTTGTGCCCCGGGATGATCGTGTCGACGTTCCGGATGGCGTCGACGGCATTCTGCAGCGTCGCGCCGAACTCGGTCGCACTGCCGTTCGTGTTGTCGGCGTCGATGAACGGCAAGCCCTTGCGCGCCATCATGTCGCCCGTGTGCATCGCGCGGGCCTCGCGGAACACGACCCACGTGTCGCCGTCGGTGTGACCCCGCCCGAAGTAATAGAGGTCGATCTGGTCGGGCCCGCTGAACAGCGACGTCCGGTTCTCGAAAGTGATCTTCGGCAGGTAACGGCTGTCGTCGCCGGTGAACGCCTCGCAGTTCTTGATGGAGCCGCCCTCGAATCCGGCCCCGTCGTCGCAGTCCGCGCTGGCCATGTGCGCCGCCGTGTTCTCGTGCACCACGAAGTCGACCGTGTCGGGGAACTCCGTGTTGGCGCCGCTGTGGTCCCAGTGCGTGTGGGTGTTGATGATCGTCGTCACCGGCTGGTCGGTGATCTCCCGCACCCGGGCCAGGATGTCCTCCCCGTAGCCGCGGATCTTGGTGTCGACCAGCGTCACCCCCGACCGCGTCACGAACACCGCCGTGTTGCCGCCGGTGCGCATCCCCTGCTCGGCCGGATCGGAGGTCAGCACGTACAGGTTCTCCGCAAGCTCCAGCGTACGAATGCGAAAGCGTTCCTGCCGCGCCTCGTTGGCGACGACGGCCACCAGGACGCCGACCACCGTCAGCGTCGTCAGGCAAAGCATGCGTCTCATCTCGTCCTCCCCGCGCCGGACCGCCCCTCGCGGCCGCGCGATGGCCCGGCGGCGCTCCAGGTATCGGGATGTCCGAGACAGCCACGTGCCCCCGGACGGCCGCCCCCGGTCGGCGTCTATTGTGAACCCGATCCGCCTGCGATGGACAGACTGCGCATGTCCGCCAGGAGATCGCGCCCTCGCTCGTAGCCCCTGGCCACGATAAGCCCGAGGGCTTCGCGAGCGACATCGAGGTCCGCCGCCGAGGCGGACGCGAGAAGGGTCCTGAGGTCGACCAGATCCTGGGGGCGCCGCGAGTCGTCGCGGGACAGCACCTTGAGCGCGATCAAGTGACCGGTAGTGGCGACGGGCATCGTCAATTGCGGCAGGACCTCGATGGGCTCCGCCGCCGCGACCACGTCGGGTTCGATGCCCGACGATGCGAACAACAGGTCGACCACCGGCGCCTGCGGCGCGGGAGAATGCGTAAGCCTCACGGTCGCGAGCCGGCCGACGGCTTCCTGCTCCACGAGTGACCCGATGCCGTAGCCGATCAGGCGCAACCGATGGACCAGAGACTGGGCTTCGGCGTCGCCATCCAATGCCACCGCGAGATCGGCATCACGCGTGAACCGCGGCTCCGTCCGCGCGGAAACCGCCAGTCCACCGACCAGAGCGAAGGCAACGCGAGCCTGAACGAGGTCGGCATCGATACGCCGAAGGATCGCTTCGAGCGAGGTCACGCGGTCAGGTCGGACAGGTCCACCCGACGTCCCGGGCTGTCACCGTGCTCGGCCCCCGGACGCTCGAGAAGCCACTGCTGAAGGCGCAGCTCGATTTCCTCGTCACTGGCCCGGGGATGGCTTCGGCGGAGACTCTGGCGTTTCATCGCTACACCGGTCTCGAACAGATCGAGCGTCGTCCGAAACGCCGCGGCTACGGACGCCTTCGACCGGGATTCCACCCGAGTAATGTACGGCGTAGCGTGCGGCCGGGCAAGCTCCGCGCCATCGGTCGATCGGGCTCGGCCGGGGCCGGGAACGGTGGTGAACCGTCGCCGCTCGAATGCAACGGGGTTTTGCCTCCGGCTGCCGAACCTGGGATCATGTTTCCCGCAAGAGGAAAGCAGAGGCTCCCGATGCTCACTTCCATTCGCTCGGGCGCGGCGATCGCGAAGGGCACCCTGCTCGCCATAGTACTCTCGACCGCGGCCTGCGGGTCGGGCACGGATTCGCCGGCCGGACCGAGCCCGACCGTCCAGCCGCCCGCAACGACCGAGCGCGACGCGCTGGTCGCCCAGTACCACGCGGCCGGCGGTTCGGACTGGACCGACACGACCAACTGGCTCAGCAGCGAACCACTGGGAACCTGGTACGGCGTCGAGGCCGAGGACGACCGCGTGACCAAGCTCGACCTGTGCGGTCCCGACGGCAACAACCTGCGCGGCACGATCGCGCCCGAGCTGGGAAGCCTGACCGCCGCCACGGACCTGCGCCTGTCGAACAACTTCCTGACCGGCACGATCCCCTCCACGCTGGGGAACATGACCGCGCTCGAGATCCTGCGCCTCTCGAACAACGCCCTGAGCGGTACCGTGCCCGCCGAGCTGGGAAGCCTGGCCAACCTGGAGGAGCTGCGCCTCCACCAGAACCGGTTGACGGGAGAGCTTCCACGAACCCTGATGGACCTGACGAGCCTCAGACGGCTGCGGATCGAGGACAACGGCGGGCTGTGCGCACCGGCGGACGCCGACTTCCAGGAATGGCTCGGGTCACTGGACGAGTTCGAGAGCGACTGCGCCGCCTCGACGTCCGCGCGCGCCGACTCCCAGCGACGGCCGGCCGGCGTCGCGGCGGGGCCGGAGCACGGGCTGTTCGGACTCGCCGCGGTCCACGGCGCGTCCTACGCCTCCGGTCGCTGGCTGGTCGCCCTCACCGCGAATCCGATCGCCCGGCTGGGTGCGGGCGCGACCAGACCGGCCGCGTCGAGACGCCGAGACGCCGATCCCGCTGGCCCGCCGCCGGGACTCGCGCACCCGGCCGCCAGCCGTCGCTGCGGCATGATCGGGTAACCTGTGCGTTCCATGCTCCGAAGCGGTCCGATGTCCGTCGCCTCGGCGGCACTGCTGGCGCTGATCGCCGGCGCGGCACCGACCGCGGCGTCTCAGGCGGATGCCGCGCTCGCCGCGCGCTTCGCCGGCCTTGCCCTCGACTGCGTCCACCGCGAGTACCCCAACAAGATCGCGCACGTGCTCCACGGCGACACGGACGCGCGGCCGCCCCGCGAGCTGACCCCGGCGTTCTACGGGTGCTACGACTGGCACTCGTCCGTGCATGGCCACTGGCTGCTGGTCCGGCTGGCGCGCCTCCATCCGGACACGGAGACCGCGGCAGCGTCCCGCGCGGCGCTGGGGAAGAGCCTGACCGCCGACAACCTGCGGGGCGAAGCCGCGTATCTGCGGACGCCCGGCCGCGACAGCTTCGAACGGCCCTACGGGCTCGCGTGGCTCCTGCAGCTCGCCGCCGAGTTGCGCCAGTGGGACGATCCCGACGCGCGCCGCTGGCGGCAGGCGCTGTCGCCGATCGAAGCCCTCGCCGCCGACCGGATCCGGAACTGGCTGCCTCGGCTGACCCATCCGATCCGCAGCGGCGAGCACTCGCAGACCGCGTTCGCGTTCGGGCTCATCCTGGACTGGGCCCGGCGCGCGAGCGACGACGGCATGATCGAGCTGATCGAGGGACGAATCGCCGACTACTACGCCGCGGACTACGACTGTCCGCTGCGCTACGAGCCCTCCGGGCAGGACTTCCTGTCGCCCTGTCTGGCCGAAGCGGATCTGCTGCGCCGGGTCACCTCCCCCGATGCCTACGCCGACTGGCTGGCCGAGTTCCTGCCGGGGATTCCGGACGACGGCGGCGCCGACTGGCTCGAGCCGGCGGTGGTGACCGATCCGACCGACGGGAAGCTGGTCCACCTCGACGGCCTGAACCTGAGCCGCGCCTGGATGCTGGAAGGGATCGCGGCCGGGTTGCCCGCGGCCGACGACAGGCGGTCTGCCCTCCTTGCTGCCGCCGCCGTGCACAGGACATCGGGTCTCGCCTCGGTCACCGGCGCCACCTACGAGGGCGGACACTGGCTGGGTACCTTCGCGACGTATCTGATCACCGGCCGGGGCGTGGATTCGTCCGCCGCCCGCTGACCGGCCGCCCGGCATCCTGGTCAGGTCCGGCGCTATCCCGGCATCCGCGGTACCGACCGCTCAGACCCGGCACGCACCCGGTTCCCGGAGATCCCACCGCCGTGGAGGCGGAGCAGCAACAGGGGGACGGGCCGGCTCATTCGGCGGCGCCGGTCAGGATCTTCGCCGTCGAGATCGCCTGCCCCGCGTGCCGGGTGCAGTGCTCGGCGGCGTGGAAGATCAGGCCGAGAGTGTTGCTCGGGAGGCCGAGTCGCCCCACCTTCTTCGGCGCCAGCAGATCCTCGTGCGAGGTGGCGCGCAACTGCTCCAGCGCGCGCTCGATCGACGCATACGCGCTTGAAGCGACCTGGTCCAACGGCGCCGCGGGAACGCCCGGCTCGGCCTCCGAGCGCGCGGCGGTCCTCTGGGCGTCGGACAGCATCTCGCCGCGCGCGTAGGTCAGCAGGCGATCGAGTGCCCCGCCCAGGTGGCGCACGTGAAAGCCGATCGACGCGGCGCCGCCCGGACGCCGCCACACGTGGTCGGCCGGCACGGAGGCAACGAGGCCCTCGACATCTTCGCGCGCCTGCAGCAGGGCGTGCACGGCCGGCATGAGCAACGGCTCGAAGCCTTCGACGGGGCCGCGGAGCCAAGCCTCGGGTCTGGTCGTCATGCGGCAATCATAGTCGGCCCATCCACGTGCCCGTGGCGCGGTCGAAGGAGCGGGCGGCCGCCATGGACATTCACCACGCTCCGCTCGATATCGATTCGCTCGTCGTCGCGTCAGCCGTTCGGCTACACTTTTGCGGACCAACGGCCGGCGGCGACCACGCCATTCGATGCGCGCGGCGCGACGCCGGCGAGGAGAGCCGAGGATGACTGGAAAGAGATCAGATACAGGCTTGCCCGATCACGGAGAGAGTCGGCGGCAGTTCTTCAAGCTGCTGGCCGCCAGCCCGTTGCTGGGCCTGGCCTCGGCGGGCCTGCCGGCCAACTGGCAGCGCGCGCTCGCCCGCGAGGCGGAGCCGGGCGCAGCCGCCGTCCCCCCGGCGCCGCACTGCGCCGAGTGCGGATCGGAGATCCTGCAGTCGCTCGTGCAGCCTCGCTTCGGCGCCGGTCAGGATCCCGTGCTGCCGCCCCAGAACGCCATCGAAGATCAACTGAAGGGCCAGCTCGTCGAGTCGCTGGACGACGCGGTCAATGTCTGGGACTTCGAGCGCGCGGCGCATGCCACCAATCTGGCCCAGCACTGGGACTACCTCCACATGGGGGTCGACGACTACGAGACGAGAAGGGCGAACCGGGAGGGCTTCCAGCGCCTGATGCTGCGTCCCCGGCGGCTCGGCGGCGAGGCGATGACGGAGATCGACACCTCGGTGGAGCTCTATGGCCGCCGCTGGGCCTCGCCTCTCTTCCTGTGTCCGGTCGCGAGCCTCGAGGCCTATCACACGGAGGGCGAGAGCGGCGCGGCGCGGGCCGCGCGGCCAAGAGACATCCTGCAGATGCAGTCCCACCAGAGCTCGCAGTCGTACGTCGAGATCGCCGAGGCGCGCGGCGAGCCGCACTGGTTCCAGATCTACACGACGCCCGACTGGAACGTGAACAAGCGGGTCATCGACCGCGTCGCCGCCGCCGGCTGCCCCGCCCTGGTGTGGACCATCGACCTGCTGGGCGGCAGCAACCGCGAGCTGCAACGGCGCACGCTGGCCGGCGAGGGCTACTCGTCGGTGCTGTGCCAGAGCTGCCACCAGCACCACCCGGACTACCTGCGGCCGATGCGGGCCGGGCTGGAGGGACCGGAAGGGCCCCGGTATCCCTACACCTGGGACTACATCAAGCGGCTGAAGGACGCCAGCGACATGAAGCTCATCCTGAAGGGCATCATGACGGCCGAGGGGGCCGAACAGGCGATCGAGCACGGCGCGGACGGCATCTTCGTGTCCAACCACGGCGGCCGGGCGGTGAACAGCATGTGGTCGTCGATCGACTCGCTGCCCGAGGTGGTCAACGCGGTCCGGGGGCGGGTGCCGGTGTTCATCGACAGCGGCGTGCGCCGCGGCACCGACATCTTCAAGGCGCTGGCGCTGGGCGCCGACGCGGTCGGCATCGGCCGTCCCTACGTGTGGGGCCTCGGCGCCTTCGGCGAGGACGGCGTCGGGAGGGTCATCGATCTGATTCTGGCGGAGCTCCGGATCGCCATGCGGCAGACCCGGACGACCTCGACCGATCAGATCACGTCCCGCTTCGTCATGGAGGGGAAGAACCCCATCATGATGCGCGACAACCAGTTCGGCTTCGGGCTGTAGTCAGTCGGGGCAAAGCCCCGCGAGTTAGTCGGTCGGGGCGGCGCCGGCTCGGTCCGGTTGCGCCCCGGCCTGGAATTCGGAGGATCTCCAGGATGCAGGTGGCCTCTCGCATACGCTTCCCGGCCCGCTTCGCGACCGCCGTTGCCATGGGTCTCGCACTGCTGGCCGGGTCCCCGGCGGCGGCGCAGCCGTCCAACGTCGACTTCACCGTGTCCGGCACGTCGACCGTCCGCGGCTGGACCTGCTCGGTGAGCGGGACGGCCGCGGTCGCTCCCGGCTCGTCCGCGCCGGCGCCCGGCTTCGCCGATGGGGTGCAGTCGGCGATGCTCACCGTCCCGGTGGCCGACTTCGAGTGCCCCGACGAAACGATGACCGAGCATCTGATGGATGCCATGAAGCCGGCCGAGTTCGGCGAGATCACGTTCCAGCTCGACGGCTACGAGGCCTCGGGCGGAGGCGCCGATGCCAGCGGCGCGCTCACCATCCTGGGCGTCACCAGGCCGGTGAGCTTTCCGATCTCGCTCATGCCCTCCGGCGCGGGCGTCACGATCGCGGGCGAGGTCGGACTCGACATGACGGAGTACGGCGTGGAGCCGCCCGTCGTCCTGCTCGGTCTGCTGCGGGTGGGGCCGGAGATACGGATCCAGTTCGAGGGGCTGGTAATCCCGTAGGCAGCGCTACAAGTCCTTCCCCATCCGCACCACCCTCATGGGATGGCCGTTGGGGAGGGCCACCTGGGTTCTTTCGAGCACGGCGTAGCCGAGCCGTGACGATGAGGGACTGGAATACCTCCGATCCGGTCGAGGTCCGGCGCCGAATCCGCACGGGGCAGTACAACGGCCACACGGGCGGGCTCGCCAGGGGCTACGTCCAGGCCAACCTGGCCGTGCTGCCGGCGGCCTACGCCGACGAGTTCGCCCGCTTCTGCCAGCGGAACCCCAAGCCCTGTCCGTTGCTCGCGATGTCCGAGCCGGGCAGTGCGCAGCTTCCGGAGCTTGCCGAAGACCTCGACCTGCGCACCGACCTCCCGAGCTATCGGGTCTTCCGCGACGGCGAGCTCGACGGCGACGTCGCGAGCATCCGCGATCTCTGGCAGGACGACTTCGTGGCGTTCGCGCTCGGGTGCTCCTTCTCCTTCGAGGAAGCGCTGGTCGATGCCGGCCTCTCCTTGCGCCACTGGAACGACGGCAGCGTCGTCCCGATGTACCTGAGCGACATCGAGTGCGCGGCGGCCGGCCCGTTCCGCAGCCGACTCGTGGTGTCGATGCGGCCCTTCACGCCGGCCGACGCCATCAAGGCGGTGCAGATCACGAGCCGTTACCCGCGGGTGCACGGCGCGCCGGTCCATCTCGGCATGCCGGAGCGGATCGGGATCGAGAACATCGAGCGCGCGTGGGAGGGCGACGATCCCGTCATCGCTCCCGGCGAGCTGCCGGTCTTCTGGGCCTGCGGCGTGACCCCGCAGGTGGCGCTGCGCGCGGCGCGCCCTCCCGTCGCGATCACCCATACCCCGGCGCACATGCTGGTCACCGACGTCCGCAACGCATCGCTCGCGGTGGCCTGACGCGGCGAGACTAGCGGCGCTCCACCGGCTCGAGGCGCACGACTCGCCCTCGCCCGCCCCGCCGCTCGACCGCCAGGTAGACGTAGCCGTCCGGTCCCTGCCGGACGTCCCGCACCCTGCCGATCCCGTAGGCCAGCGTCTCTTCCTGCTCGATCCGTCCCGGCCGGTCGATGCTCGGCGTGAGGCGCGCGAGCCGCCGACCCGCCATCCCGCCCACGAAGAAGCTGCCCTTCCAGGCCGGGAACCGATCGCCCGTGTAGAGCATCAGACCGGAGGTGGCGATAGAGGGGACCCAGAAGTGCGCCGGCGATTCCATGCCCTCGCCGCGCGTCGCGGCGTGGATCGCGGTCCCGCTGCCGTAGTTGACGCCGTAGCCGACCACGGGCCAGCCGTAGTTCAAGCCGGGCCGTATCAGGTTGAGCTCGTCGCCGCCTTGCGGTCCATGCTCGTTGGCCCACAGATCGCCGGTCTCCGGATGCACCAGCAGCCCCTGCGGGTTCCGGTGTCCGTAGCTCCAGATCTCGGACAGGACGCCCTGCTCCCCGACGAACGGATTGTCGTCCGGCACGCGGCCGTCGTCGTGGAGGCGAACCGTCACCCCGTGATGGTTCGACGGGTCCTGCGCGGGGTGCCCCGACAGGTCTCCCGACGTGCGCGCCATCCGATCGCCCACCGAGACGAACAGGTAGCCGTCGCGGTCCCAGGCGAGCCGCCCCCCATAGTGGCCGCGCCCCTGCGACTGCGACTCGAAGACGTCTTCGAGGGCGGTGAACCGGTCGTTCTCGAACCGGCCCCTGACGACCGCCGTCGTCGAGCCTTCTCCCATCGGCCGCGCGTAGCTCAGATACAGCAGGCGGTTGGCCGCGAAGTCGCGGTGCGGGAGCACGTCGAACAACCCTCCCTGCCCCCTCGCGAAGACCTCCGGCACACCCGGAACGGGGTCGGGCAGCAACGTCCCGTCGCGCACGACGCGAAGGCGCCCCGGGCGTTCCGTGACCAGCATGTCGCCGTCGGGCAGCCACGCGACGGACCAGGGAACATCGAGTCCGTCGGCCACGGTCACGGCGCGAAAATCGTGATAGGCGGACCGCAGCACCTCCT
>WTGR01000071.1 GCA_011523485.1 Acidobacteriota bacterium | reverse complement strand
ACCTAGGGGAGGACGGAGAGGTCATGTTGCCTCTGTACGAGGCGAAGATGGTCTACCGATTCGACCACCGATTCGGAACCTACGAGGGACAGAGCCAGGCTCAGGCAAATCAAGGCAAGCTTCCCGAGCTCGACGACGTCGCGCACGCCGATCCGCGGTGGCTAACGCTGCCGAGGTACTGGGTCCATCAGGACGAAGTGGCGGAGCGGCTGGATGATCTCTGGGACCGGGGTTGGCTGCTCGGATGGAGGGACATCACACGCGCAAGTGATGCGCGGACAGTCATCGCGTCCATCGTGCCGAGGGCGGCATTTGGCGACACGTTTCTGCTGTCAGTCCCGTCTGCCGAGCCGCAAACCGTCGCGAGTCTCTACGGAAACCTGTCGAGCATGGCATTCGACTATTGCGCAAGGCAGAAGGTCGCCGGCACGCACCTAAAGTACTTCACCATGCGCCAGCTTCCCGCGTTCGGCCCCGAGACCTACTCGGCGCCCGCACCGTGGGCGCCGTCGATGCGGATTCGCGACTGGCTTCTTCCGCGCGTCCTCGAGCTCACCTATACCGCCTGGAACCTGAAGCCGTTCGCCGAGGACTGCGGCGAGGACGGCCCGCCCTTCGCCTGGGATCCAGACCGCCGCTTCCGGCTCAGGTGCGAGATCGACGCCGCCTTCCTCTACCTGTATGGCGTATCGCGCGACGATGCTGACTACATCCTCGATACGTTCCCGGTGATCGCGCGGTCGGAGACGCGGGAGCACGGCGAGTACCGGACGAAGCTCACGGTGCTGGCGATCTACGACGCACTGGCGGCGGCCGCTACGGGGGGCGTACCCTACGAGTCGCCGCTCGGACCGCCGAGGAGGGCGACATGAGCCGATTCCGCCTCCGCGAGATCCGCGCCCACAACTACCGCTGCTTCGACGAGTTGACGCTGCCGATCGAGGAAGACACGACCGTCCTCTTCGCCGAGAACGGCGGTGGCAAGACCGCGCTGCTCGCCGCGCTGGCGATGGGCCTCGCCGTGTTCCAGCGGGGGTCGCCGAAGACCTCGCGGTTCAGCGCGGCGCGTGATATCCGGTCGCGCACGCTCGACGAGAAGGGGCGAAGGGAGCCGGTCGGCGGGTGCGAGCTCGCGTGGACGGCCGACGTGGGCGGGAGCGAATCCGTCGGGTGGTCGACCGCGGCACAGCCGGGATCGGGACGCGCCACGGAGCGACATCGACCGATTCTCGAAGCGCTGGAAACGGTCCGAGTGCCCGGAGAGCCGTGGCCGTTGTTCGCGTGGTACGGCGTTGATCGTCTGGGGCGCCAACGGATTGGGCCGCGCAAGATCGAGCGCGCGGGGGACCGCTGGGAAGCCTACGAGTTCTCGCTGGACCCGGACCTCGACGAGGCGCCGCTGCTCCAGTGGCTGCAGGACGAGATGCTCGGTGACGTGGGCCGGAGGGAGCGGGAGGAGCCGGAGCGCTTCTTCCACAAGGCCGTGCTGGAGGCGGCGGTTCGGGCAACCCCCCGCGTAGCAGACGCCTGGTACGACCCAACAGCGAAGAGTCCGGTGGTGCGCTTCGAGGATGGGCACGCAGCCCCTTGGTCGGAGCTGTCCGACGGCTACCACGTGTTCATCGCCCTGGTCGCCGACATGGCCCGCCGCGCGGTCATGCTCAACCAGTTCGACGGCGTCGACGCGCCCGCGCTGGTCGAGGGCGTCGTGCTCATCGACGAGCTCGATCTACACCTGCACCCGAGCTGGCAGCGTGTGGCGCTTCCGCGCCTGCGTGAGGCCTTCCCGAGACTGCAGCTCGTCGTCACCACGCACTCGCCGCAGGTATTGAGCAGCGCCGAGAACCGGCAGGTTCGGCGGCTCGTCGACGGGGAGATTCAGGAAGGCGAGGTCTTCGTCGAGGGCAGGGACACGAACGCGATCCTGCGCGAGCACATGAACACGGAGGACCGCGACGGCGAGGGAGCGCGGGAGCTGCAGACGCTCCACGAACTCATCGACAGGGGTCGGCACAAGGAAGCGGAGGAGCTGTACAGGAAGCTGTTTGCCCGCTGGGGCGACCTCGACCCCGACCTGATCGAAGCCAGGGTGCTTCTGGACCTGGAGGAATAGGGTGCGTGGCATCTCGAAGCCCTGGCCTCCGACGGATGTCTATCCGGATGACCAAGCGCCGGCGAGCCTCCGGAATGCCGAGAGCGAGTACCTGACGAGGTTGCGGGGGGCTCCTGACCAGGTATCCTTCGCTCGCTCGGCATTCGACGGCCTGGCGAAGCAGAAGCTCCGGGTCGTGATGTACCGGGAACAGCGCTCCCTCTGCATCTACTGCGAGCGGCGGATCGCCGAAGGCCATCCGGCGCCTCGGATCGACCACTGGTATCCCCTCAGCCGCGATCCCGCCCGCGCCTTGCAGTGGAGAAATCTCCATCTGTCGTGCCCCAAGCCCGAGACGTGCGACTCGGCCAAGGCCGACCAGCCCTTCCGATGGGATGCCGACTCCCACATGCCATGGCCCGTGGACTTTCGGTACGAGGAGGTCGTTGGCTTCACGAGCGACGCCCGGATCTACGTCCGTGCGGACGTGACGCTGGCGGATGCCATTCGGCGGGCGCTGGAGCTCACGATCGCTGATCGTACCGATGGCGATCAAAGGCGGCCGGGCATCCTCAACCTGAATCATCAGGCTCTGGTG
>WTGR01000189.1 GCA_011523485.1 Acidobacteriota bacterium | reverse complement strand
CGGGTCGCATGACGCCGACACGCTGGGCCGCTGGTTCGACGGCTTGGGAGGGTCCGGCTCGGGAGGGTCCGGCCTGGGAGGGTCCGGCTCGAGGGGCCGCGGCACGTCAATCGTCGTGAAGGCTCCCGCGCCTTCTGCGTTGCGCGCTCGAACCCGTACCCTGTAGGCGTCGTCGGCGCCCACCCCGGGGATTTCGAAG
Organism: Acidobacteriota bacterium; assembly: GCA_011523485.1. The sequence goes on along the minus strand of WTGR01000189.1, from coordinate 2,495 downwards.
CTGGTCGAGGTGGTTGCTTCCTGCGTCCACGTAGAGCTGCCTTCCAGCCGGTACTCGTAGTCGTAGCCGACTACCGCCGTGCCGGGGCCTCCGCTGCCCGACCTGCGTGCGGTATCGAAAGGAACAACAACGCTGCGGTCTCTTCCGTCCAGGAAGCCGGCGGGGGGAGTCCACGTGACGGAGATGGTCATCGCGTCGCTGTCGAGGTCTCCCGTGAGCATACGCACCGGCGCCGGTGGACCCGCATCCTTCACCAGGACCTCCAGGTCCAGACCCGAACCGGTGCAGCCGCTTCGCAGTCCCTCCCCGAAAATATCGTTGAGGCTGTGCCCGTTGCTTACCCGGACCTTGTAGAGGTTGTCGGCGCCGCTGTCGGTCGGGTTCTCGTAGTCGGGCGCGGTATTGAAAGACACACTGCCGCTCCCGGAACTGCCGGACGTCGTCGTCGGGGTCACCGTGAAGAGGGTGCTGTCCTCACCGGGAGAGGCAGGCCAAGTGGCGAACGTCACGTCCGCGCCACCCACTTTGCAGCGATAGGCCGTGCCGGGATCGCCGGTACTCCAGGTGCGCGTGCCCATGCCGTGAGCCACCCAGGCAAAGGACAAGGCCGGGTCTGCGGTGGCGCCCTCGTAGACCTCGATCCGCGGCGTGCCCCAACGCTGGTCGCCGATGAGCTGCCCGTCCGTGAACCGGGCCGACGCGTCATACCTGACTTCGACTATGAACAGTAGTGAGGCAGTGGTGCTGGCGCCCTCGTAAACCCCCGCATCCACCGGCACGTCAGTGCCGACCGCCCCGTCGGCATCGTACACCGCCGCGAAAGCGGTTGGAGAAACGGCCTGCGGCGTGACCCGGATCCTCTGGTTGCCCTGGAAGAACTCGACGTTCAGAAGCGAGTCCGCAGGGGAGGACGGGGTATCGCCCGATTGCGCCATCCTGACCGAGTAGGAGGAGGTAGGGGAGCCCCCGGAAAAAGTGACCACGTTCTGCGCGGTAGCGGGTTGGTGGCCGTCGGGGAAGAGAACGTAGTACCTGGTCTGCGCCCGGACAGGTACTACGGAGGTTACGGCGAGCGCCAGGGCCGCGATGGCCGCCGCACGCCGGAGCGAAGTGCGATGGCGAACGACCTCGCGCCACGTCGGCCGCCGATCCTCGGCGCCGTACCAGGACGGCGACAGCAGCGGAGCCGGGTGCTCGCGGTCGCGCACCCGTTCCTGCAACCCTTCATGAACCATAGTGCGTCTCGTACAAGGAACGTCTCGCGCTCGGCGGTGCCGCCTTTGGACATTCGAACCCTCCTGTCCGCCCTACCCCGCCGCATGCTCCGCCAGCGTCGTCGCCCCGGCAGATCCTGGTCAGTTCCACCGGCGAGGCCTCTCCAGGCCCCCAACTCTCCATGAGCGCTTCTATTGACGGATGGCCGGCGGAAACCGAACGGTCGGGCGGAGAAACTACGCGCCGTCGCCGACATCCCCGTCGGGGTCTTGACCGGAGTCGTCCGCCGGCGCGCTTGCCGCTTCGCTCTCGTCACCGGAAGTGAACCAAGCAAGGCATAAGACGGGCGAACCGCGGAAACCGAACGGTCGGGCGGGCGGAGAGTGCGCCGCTGGCTCGCCGGCGGCCTCGGCAGGCAGCCGGATGCGGGGCATCACTGCGCGGAGTCGGGCCAGGAGGCCCAGGCCGGCCGCGGGCCTCCGTCAGCCATCCGGCATGACGACGCTCAGCCGCTTCAGCGCACGCCGGAAGGCCATGCGCGCGGCGTCCGGCGTCGACAACCGCTCGATCAGTGCGAGCTGCCGGAAGCTGTAGCCGCACTCGACGCGGCCGACGACCAGGCGCCGGTGGCGCGGTGTCAGACGATCGAGGCCATCCCGGTAGCGCTTCCAGGTCTGCTTGTCGAGCAACTGCTGCAACTGCGGGGCCGCCGCGTCGGAGAGACGAGGCGGCTCGCTCGACGGCCCGCCCTGGTTCCGGCGGAACAGCGCACGCCGCTGGTAGTCGCCGATCCGGTTCTCGACGGCGCGCCGCAGGTAGCTGCGCAGCGCCGCCGCGTGCGCCGACCGGAGGGTCGAGATCCGCGCGAGCGTGCCGTGCAGCGCGTCCTGCACCAGGTCGCTCGTGTCCAGACCGTCGCGCGCCCACACGGGCAGGCGGCCCTGTGCCCACCGCCGCAGCCACGACGCGTAGCGCGTGAACAGCGCCCCGAGGGCCGACTCGCTCCCCCGCCGGACCCGGTCGACGAGACGCTGCTCCGAGTCGGCGCCGGGCAACTCCGGGACAGGGGATGACGCCTTCATCGGGTCTCCCTCTCCCCGAAGTGGATCGCCCGGCATGGACCCTACTGTACCGCTTTCCGTTACGATGCCGCCCGTCCGGCGTGATACTGTGGAAGGCTCGACATCCGAGGGAGCGTGACATGCCCAACCCGAGCGCCCCGCACACCGACCGGCGCCAGTTCCTGCGGATGCTGGCCGCCAGCCCCGCCCTGCCGTACG
>WTGR01000456.1 GCA_011523485.1 Acidobacteriota bacterium | reverse complement strand
GGAGGGCGAACTCCATCGGCCAGAGCGCGCGCGAAGAGGCGTAGCCGCGCATCAGCGCACGGCTCAGCAGCATGTCCTGGGTGCCGACGAGCACCGCCGGACGCTCCGGGTGGTCGAGCCAGCCGCTGGCGTCCTCACCGCCCATGAGCACGTGCACGTCCTTCGGCCTAGGGAGCCGGCCGTCGCCATCTACGTCGGCCGCCAGCTTGGCGAACCAGTCGCTGACAGCGTTCGCGGTCTGCTCGACCAGCGTTCGCATCGGCAGGCACCAGACCAGTCGGCGCGGCGTGTGCTTGGGGTTCCGGATGCGGTGAGCAGCCCAGCCGAGCGTCACCGCGGCGGTCTTGCCCGAGCCCGTCGGCGCAACCAGCACGCGCGGCCACACGTCGGTCGCCAGCGCGAGCTGCCACGCGTCAGGCTGCAGGTCCTCGCCGAACACGACTCGATAGATGGTGGCGCCGTCCACGGGGACACTTCCTGGCGGGAGCGGTGCGATGGCCGTCGGATCATAGCCGATAGGCTGCGACCAGCCGTCTTCGTGGCATCATCGGGCCTGGGACGATAGTCGTCGAGGACGGCTCCCGGTCATCCAGACTCGTCCAGGTTTCCTCGAAACTAGCCGCGGCGACTGTCAGATCAGAAGGTCGTCAACGGGCAGATCCGCGAACCGCCGGTCGGATATCGACAACTCAGCGTCGGCCACACGCTCCGCGAGCAGCGGAGCGAGCTCCTGATAGCTCAGGATGCCGACGGAGGTCTGGATGTAGCGGGTGGCTGAATGCGGCGGGCGAGTCGTTCCCGAATCCATGCCTCGCTCACGGGCTCGCCCTCCATCGCCATCGAGTTGGCGACGTGGCGGGGAATCGCCTCCAGGTGGCGGCGGCGACGTTCCTCCGGCGACAGGCTGCGCCAGCGGTCGACGGCTTCCATCCATCGGGGGTTTGGCATCGTCGTTCTCCGGTCCTTGTAGCAGCTTATCCGCAATCGTCGGGCTCGAGGCGCGTTGATCGCGGTCTTGTCCGATCCGGTCGGCGCAATCAGGACCCGTGGCCACACGTCGGTCATCAGCGCGATCTGCCATGCATCGGGCTGCCGGTCATCTCCCAGAGCCGCGGCGTATCGCTCACCGTCCCTCGATCTCGTTGCGCGCGGCACTGGAGAGGAAAGCCGAGCGGGTCATGCCGCGCTGCTTCGCTTCCTCGTCGATGGCGCGTAGAAGACCGAAATCCAGGGAGACGTTGATGCGGCGCGGCGACCCCTTGTCGAGAATGAGCGGGACGAAGGCGATGGTGGCGCCGTCCCGCCACCCGGCCAGACTCTCGTCCGTCTTGATGTCGTGGAGGGAGCGCGGCCGGGGGATGGGTTCCCCGTCAGCCATCATGCCTTCGACGTGGAACGAGAGCGCCTCTGCACCGCGGCGCAGCGCGTCGTCCACGGTCTCGCCGTCCGACACGCAGCCCGGAAAATCCGGAAAGCTGATGCCGTAACCGGGTTCCTCGTCATCGTGAAGAAATGCCACGTAGCGCATCTCGGTCTCTCCGCGGTTTCCAGCCCGCCTGTCGGTAGATCGAATCAGCTTGCGGCTGTCGCGTTCCACTCGAATCAGTATGTAGCATGATACACAATCCGCGATGTTCCGCGTGGCATCGGTGAGCAGACTCCTCGCGCTCTCGACGAGGACCTGCGCGGCGATCTACGCCCCTCCGCCGACGTACCTACCGCCGAGCGCCGTATCGACCGAAACGATCCCCTGCCGCCAAACGGGAGGAGGTCGCCGTGTCAGCTCCGGAACTTCGCGAGCCGCCGGTCCAGCCCGTCTCCGCCGATGCGCCGCCGCTCGTGCCGGCGCGGATGGTCAACGAGTTCGTCTACTGCCCGCGCCTGGCCTACCTGGAGTGGGTCCAGGGCGAGTGGGTCGAGTCTTCCGACACCGTCGAAGGGCGTCACGCGCACCGGCGCGTCAACCGCGACGGCGGGAAGCTGCCGCTGCCGGCCGACGTGGACAAGGCCGAGAAGCTGCACGCGCGGTCGATCACGCTGTCCTCGGACCGCCTGGGCCTGATTGCCCGCATGGACCTGATCGAGTCGGACGGCGGCAGCGTGACGCCGGTCGACTACAAGCGGGGCAAGCGCCCGCACGTCGAGCGCGGCGCCTACGACCCCGAGCGGGTGCAGCTCTGCGTGCAGGGACTCCTGCTGCGCGAGCACGGCTACGCGTGCGACGAGGGCGTGCTCTATTTCGTCGGGAGCCGCGAACGGGTGCGGGTGCCGTTCGACGAGGAGCTCGTCGCCGCCACGCAACAGGCGGTCGAGGGGTTGCGGCGCGTCGCCACCGAGGGCGTCATCCCGTCGCCGCTGGAGGACAGCCCGAAGTGCCCGCGCTGCTCGCTGGTCGAGGTCTGCCTGCCGGACGAGGTCCACCATCTCAAGGGGGCCGACGTCGCGCCGCGCCCGATCGCCGTGCCATGCACCGATGCGCTGCCGTTGTACGTCCAGGCCCGCCGGGCGAAGGTCTCCAAGTCGGGGGAGACGCTGGTCGTCACGGTGGACGACGACGAGCTGGCGACCGCCCGGCTGGAGGAGACCTCGCAGGTCGTCGTCATGGGCAACGTCTACCTGACCACGCCCACCCTGCACGAGCTGATGTGGCGCGGGATTCCCGTCACCTGGCACAGCTACGGCGGCTGGTTCTTCGG
>WTGR01000637.1 GCA_011523485.1 Acidobacteriota bacterium | reverse complement strand
AGGAGAATCTGGACCCGAACTGGCTCAACGAGAACGCCAGACTGTTCATGCCGCCAGCCAGGGACGATCGGGCGCGCACCGTCTTCAACGCGCCCGGCCTGGTCGTGACTGGCGCATCGGCCGAGCACATGCTGGCGATGAAGATCGACGCCGCCCGGAACAGCGACGAGGACGACATCGGCGTCTTGATCGACCAGTTGGGGATCACGAGCGCCGATCAGGCATTGGAGATGTACCGGACGGTGCTGCCGCACACGGCCACCGTCGACGGGCGGCGACGGGAACTCGTGTCGAAGATCGTCGACGAGAGGGTGAGGAACCGGCGATGAGCGAATCGCGCGCCGCAGTCGCGCCCGCTGACCTCCGTTCCGGAACTGCGATTCGAGCCCGATTCCCGGTGGATTCTGCGCTCGGCGGCGTCCCGGATTTTGACACCCTATCTGACACCCTACGGAGCGGACGCGGGTGCGATTTCTGGACGTGGCTGGATCCGGAATTCGAGAATTCCCTAGGAAAAACGCCGATCTGGACACCTCCGGACGCGGCTGGACAGGCTACATCAGGATTCGTAATCAGCAGGTCAGCGGTTCGAGTCCGCTCGCCGGCTCCAGCTTTACTCCTTTATTGTCAGACATTTACAGGTGCCCGCCGAGCGCGGCCTCCCGTAGCGGCTTCTCGCGTAGGGTGCATATAGGGTGCAGATCCCGATCCGGTGGCGTTCGAGGGATCGGCCGCTTCCCGGCTCGCGGGCGCACGGGTGGTGGATGACGTGACCGACCGCACGCAAGGCCTCACCGTCCGCCGGGCGGCAGCCAACCTTTCCTGCATCGTGCAGGACCCTTGGTCGAAACGCCAAATCGCCGAAACGCTCTACCACCAACCGCACAAGCGACCACGCACGACGAGCTGAACGAAGCCGGACCCGCGGCTACCGCCTTCGGCGACGCTCAGCGGGGAGCGCCCAGACAGCGGGGCCGGCCTTCCGCGGCCGTGAAGCGGTCGTCATCATGATTCATGATGCTCGACCCGGAGAGCCACCGTTTCCGCCACATCCTGCTCGCGACCAACCCCACCGGAAAACGCCGCGGGGGATCACCGAGCCCCCCAAGTACATCTTCCCACCCTTGACCGTGGTCTCGTCGACGTTCGCCGACGAGGACGTCGCCGTCATCCCTCGACGCTGAGATCACCGCCGATTCCCCGCCACCCGGGCCGCCGCACCTGCCAACTCCCCATTTCCGGGGCTCGAACCTCCGCACCAGGCGACAACCGCACCACGCGGCACCGCGCGATCCGTCTCCGCCAGCGCGTCGACTCCTCCCTCCGCCACCGGAGTCGCCCGTACCGCCAGTCTCCGTCCCCCCCGCGCGACGAACGCCAGCGCCTGCGTGACGGCCCCGCCGTCGGATGTCGGCAGAATCTCGCAGTCGCAGATGCTACCATTCAGCTTGTGCAGACGGTCCGCACCCCTCATCCCAACAACCGCATTGCAGATGCCTCCAGCGACTAGATTCTTCCAAACGTGCCTCGGCGTTTTTCAGGGAGGTGGCTGCCGCGCCGTAGCCCTCGTTGGTGCTTACGAAGAGGCACGTCGCCGCGGTGTGTCTTTCGCCGGCCTCGCTGGTACGTCAGCGGGCTCGATTGTGGCGGCTCTGCTTGGCGCCGGAGCCACGCCCGAACAACTGAAGCACACTCTGTCGCGACTCGACTTTACCTCCTTCCTGGCTTCTCCCGACCGGTTGCCCTCGACGCCAAAGCTCGCGTCCCTACTGCCTGCTATTCCGTTCGCCCCGCTCCCTACGCTATGGTGCTACCACGGATTACATTCCTCCGCCACGATTGAAAGCTGGCTCAACGAGCTGCTTAGCGAGCTCCTACCTCGCAAGAGACCACCCGTGAGATTCACAGATCTTCCCATTCCCACGTCGGTGGTGGCGACCGACATCCTCACTCGTGATGTAAAGGTATGGAGCACTTGGGACACTCCAGAGGACGAAGTAGCTTTCGCTGTCCGTTGTTCGTGCTCAATTCCAGGAGTATTCCAACCTGTTGCCGCTCGATACGTGGACGGGGGCGCCCTGAGCAATTTGCCGGCCTTTGTGTTTCACCACGCTACTCGGTCGACCGTATCTCCACTTGCAAATCGAATCCTGGCGTTTACTCTCTCAGCGCCTCGAAAGCCCGCCCCTCCAACGACAGTCGGGCAGACCGCGCGGGCACTTCTTGACACGATAGTTGACGGCGCGGCGAACGTACAACGGCGAATGACGGATGCCCACGTGATCACCATTCCTACCACAATTGGAGCGACCGAGTTCGAAGCAGTGACTCCACATGTAGTAGCGGACCTGCTCCAGGAAGGGCGAAACGCTGCGAAAGCTTTCTTTGACGATGAGCTTGCCACAGTTAGTACCACACGAGCCCCGACAGATCTCCTTGAGGGGCAGGATGAAGTCTACGCATCTGTAACGGAGAAGCTGACCGACGCCGGCGTTCGGGACATCTGGATCGTCGATCAGAACACACGGTGGCTCTACTCCATCTACCCATCTGTTCTGTACTGGTTGATCAAAGGGGTCAGAGTCACCGTCCTGTGGCAGAAGGACGACGTCCCATCTGACCACGAGCAGTTGCGACGACGCATGCTTTGTGCTCTGGGGGCGCGAATCCTCGAAGTGCCTCAGGTCACAACTCGAG
>WTGR01000893.1 GCA_011523485.1 Acidobacteriota bacterium | reverse complement strand
ACGCCATCACACGCCAGTATCAGAAGCTGTTCGAATACGAGGACGTGAAGCTCCGTTTCGACGACGACGCCCTCGACGCCATCGCGGAATCCGCGCTCGACCGCAAGATCGGGGCGCGCGGACTGCGGATGATTATCGAGGAGCTGATGCTCGACATCATGTACTCGCTGCCGGGCAACAAGAAGGTCACCGAATGCGTGATCACCCGTGAAGCCGTGCTGGCCAAGGACAAACCCATAACCCTCATCGAAAAGGCCGGGTAACCGGGCCAGGATCCTCATCGCATGGAAGCCTACGAAACTCTGCCGATCGTCCCGTTGCGGGACGTCGTCGTCTTCCCGCACATGATGATGCCGTTCGTCGTGGGGCGGCCGTCGTCGACGCGCGCGCTCGAGCACGCCCTGTCCGGCGACAAGCGCATCTTCCTGGCGGCGCAGAAGGACGCCGCGAACGACGACCCGAGCCCCAACGACATCTACACGATGGGCTGCGTGGCGAACATCGTCCAGAGCCTGCGGCTGCCGGACGGCAACGTGAAGGTCCTGGTCGAGGGCGTGGACCGCGCCCGCACGATCGAGTGGAAGGAGGACAAGGGCTTCTACCGCGTCGTCGCGAAGGTGCTCGGCCGGCAGAGCGATCCGGGCGAGGACGTCGAAGCGGCGATGAACAAGGTCGTGTCGCAGTTCGAGCAGTACGGCAAGCTGTCGAACAACCTGCAGCACGACGCCATGATCGCCGCCGTGCGCGTGGACGACCCGAGCAAGCTCGCCGACACCATCGCCGCGCACCTGGCCATCGGCGTGGCCGAGAAGCAGAACCTGTTGGAGATCATCTCGCCGCTCGAACGGCTGACGCGCATCGCCAGCATCCTCGAGGCCGAGGTCGACAAGCTCCAGGTGGACCGCCGCATCCAGTCGCGCGTCAAGAAGCAGATGGAGAAGGCGCAGAAGGAGTACTACCTCAACGAGAAGATGAAGGCGATCCAGAAGGAGCTGGGCCGCAAGGAGGAGCGGGGCAACGAGGCCGACGACCTGCGCAAGAAGATCCACAAGGCCCGGATGCCGGGCGAGGTCGAGGAGAAGGCGTTGCAGGAGCTGAAGCGGCTCGAGGCCATGCCGCCGATGTCGGCCGAGGCGACGGTGTCCCGCAACTACCTGGACTGGCTGATCGCCGTGCCGTGGTACAAGCGGACCCGCGAGAGCCGCGACCTGAGCCGGGCCGAGGAGATCCTGAACGACGATCACTACGGGCTCGAGAAGATCAAGGACCGGATCCTGGAGTTCCTCGCGGTCCGCTCGCTCGTGCGGAAGCCGAAGGGGACGATTCTGACCCTGACCGGCCCGCCCGGCGTCGGCAAGACGTCGCTTGCCAAGTCGATCGCCCGCGCCACGCGCCGCAAGTTCGTCCGGCTGTCGCTCGGCGGCGTGCGCGACGAGGCGGAGGTGCGCGGCCACCGGCGGACCTACATCGGCGCCTTCCCCGGACAGATCATCCAGATGATGAAGAAGGCCGGGACCGTCAACCCGGTGTTCCTGCTCGACGAGGTCGACAAGATGTCGATGGATTTCCGGGGCGATCCGTCGGCCGCCCTGCTCGAGGTGCTCGACCCCGAGCAGAACAATACGTTTCTGGACCACTACCTCGACGTCGAGTACGACCTGTCGCACGTGATGTTCGTCTGTACCGCGAACGTGCTGCACACCGTGCCGCAGGCGCTGCGGGACCGCATGGAGGTGCTGCAGCTCTCGGGCTATACCGAGCTGGAGAAGATCGAGATCGGCAAGCGGTTCCTGATGCCGAAGACGCTGACCGCCACCGGCCTCAGCGACAAGAACGCCACGTTCAGCGACGACGCCTACGAGACCATCATCCGCCGCTACACGCGCGAGGCGGGGGTGCGGAACCTGGAGCGCGAGATCGCTTCGGTCTGCCGCAAGATCGCGCGCAAGGTCGTCGACGAGGGCAAGAGCTATCGCACGGAAGTGACCGGCGAGCGGATCACCGAGTACCTCGGGGTGCCGAAGTACCGGCCGATGAACGCGGAAGAGCAGAACGAGGTCGGCATCGCCACCGGCCTCGCCTGGACCGAGGCGGGAGGCGAGCTGCTGCTGACCGAGTCGACCCTGATGCCGGGCAAGGGACAACTGACCCTGACCGGCAAGCTGGGCGACGTCATGCAGGAGTCGGCGCAGGCGGCGATGAGCTACGTCCGCGCAAAGGCCGAGGAATTCGGGATCCCGAAAGAGTTCAACAAGAAGACCGACGTGCACGTGCATGTCCCCGAAGGCGCCATTCCGAAGGACGGCCCGTCGGCGGGCATCACGATCACCACGGCGCTGGTTTCGACCCTCACGCGCATTCCCACGCGGCGGGACGTCGCGATGACCGGCGAGATCACGCTGCGCGGCAAGGTGCTGCCGATCGGCGGGGTCAAGGAAAAGGTCCTGGCCGCCCACCGGGCGAACCTGAAGACGATCATCCTGCCGAAGGACAACGAGAAGGACCTCGCGGACATCCCCAAGGCGGTCCTCGACGGGCTCGATCTCTACATGGTCGACACCATGGACGAGGTGCTCAAGATCGCCCTCAGCGAGCCGGTGGCGCCCACGCTGCCGGCGCCGGACGCGCCGGAGGTCGAGCCCGCGGCCGACGATCAGATTACGCACTAGTGCTGTGCCACACCTGAATGTGCGGGTG
>WTGR01000218.1 GCA_011523485.1 Acidobacteriota bacterium | reverse complement strand
TGGTCATCGGGCACGTGGCCGCGGCCACGTCGACGATCCGCGTCGGCGCGGGCGGCATCATGCTGCCGAACCACGCGCCGCTGGTAATCGCGGAGCAGTTCGGCACCCTCGCCACGCTCTTTCCCGGACGCATCGACCTGGGACTCGGCCGCGCCCCCGGCACCGACCAGCGCACGAGCCGCGCGCTGCGCCGCAACCTGGACGGGGACGTCAACGCGTTTCCGCGCGACGTCGTCGAGTTGCAACAGTACTTCGCCGCGCCCGCCGACCAGCGGGTGCGCGCCGTGCCCGGGATGGGGCTCGACGTTCCGATCTGGATCCTCGGATCGAGCCTGTTCGGCGCGCAACTCGCCGCGGCGCTCGGACTGCCCTACGCCTTCGCCTCGCACTTCGCGCCGGCGCTGCTGATGGACGCCATCGCAATCTACCGCGAGCGGTTCGAGCCGTCGGCGCAGTGCGCGAAGCCCTGCGTCATGGCCGGACTCAACGTGTTCGCGGCGGATACCGAAGCGGAGGCGCGCCTGCTGCGCACGTCGGCCCAACAGTCGCTTCTGAGCCTGCGCCGGGGCATGCCGGGCAGGCTGCCGCCTCCGGTGGCAGGCTTCGAGGAGCGGCTGTCACCGGTCGAGCGTGAGATCCTGAACCAGTCCCAGTCGTGCTCCGTGGTCGGACCGCCCGACAAGATCCGAGCCGGACTCGCTGCCTTCGTCGAACGCACGCGGGCCGACGAGGTGATGATCGTGAGCCACATCTTCGACCACGACGCGCGGCTGCGTTCGCTGGAGATCACGGCCGAGCAGGCGATCGCCCGCCCCATCGGCGTCCGACTCCCTCCAGAAACGTGATCTCCCTGTCCGGCAGCGCCCGAAGACTCTCGACGCGCGGCAGCCGGTTCGAGCGCACCGGCCGCCTGCTACTCCTGCTCCAGGTACCGGCCGCGGAGCGGACGTCCGGGCTGCACGCCCTCGACCAGCGCGCCGTCGCGGACGACGAACGTGCCGCCGACGAGCACGTGCTCGATGCCGGCGGAGTACTGGTCCGGCGCGTCGTAGGTCGCGCGATCGATGATCCGCTCCGGATCGAAGATCGTCAGGTCCGCGTCGCTCCCGACCTGCACGCGTCCCTTGCGGGTCATCTCGGGCACGATGGACTCGAGCCGCCGAGCCGGCAGCAGGGTCATCTTGTTGAGGGCGTCCATCAGCGACAGCGCGCCGCGGTCGCGGGCGTAGTGGCCGAGGATGCGGGCGAAGGTGCCGGCCCCGCGCGGGTGGGCGCGGCCCTGGCTGAACGGGATGCCGTCGCTGGCCGCGATGACGTCGGGCTGGCCGACGATCCACTCGTTGATCTCTTCCGACCGGCCGTGCATGATCACCCACCCGCCCTGGCGCCGGTAGAGCGCGAAGGTCTCCGGCGTCAGCCGCTCGCCGGTGTCGACCCACTGCAGCGCCCGGTAGGCCTCGCGCGGGCGGCCGTCCCAGCCGTCGAACAGGGGAGACTGGATGAGCGACGCGCTCGCAGTGTAGGGATACGCCTCGGTGGTGACGTCGATGCCGCGCTCTCGCGCGCCCCGGATCATGGCGAGCGCCTCCTCGGCGCGCACCCCGGAGGTGCTGTTCATGTGGACGATGTGCAGCGCCGCTCCGGTGACCGCGGCGTTGGCGATCACTTCCTGGAACGGGGCCAGCGCCCCGCCGCGCTGGAAGGCCGCCGCCGATCGCAGGTGGATGAACGCCGGCGCCTCGTGCTCCGCGGCCACCTGGAACATCTGCAGGAGCTCGCGGTGGCTCACTCCCGGGGTGTAGCTCAGTCCGAAGCCGAGCCCGATGCCGCCCTCGCGCAGGCCGCTCTCCATGAGCTGCCGCAACCGGTCGATCTCCTCGTCGCTCGCGGCGCGATAGAGGGTGTCGTCGGCGCTCTCGCCCAGCGAGAACGTCCCGTCCGCGTTGCTGCGGGCGAAGGCGCTCCCGAGGGCGCGGATGCGCGCCGCCTGGTGGCTCACCGACACGCCGTAGTTGATGAGCGACGCGCCGCCGCGGCGCGCATACCAGCGCTCTACGGGAAACGCCCCGATCTCGAGCTCCAGCGCGGTGGTCACCCCGTCCATCGCCTGGTAGCGGCTGCTGGCCGGGTCCTGGCCGTGCGCGTGGAGATCGACGAAACCGGGGGCCACCACGAGGCCCGCGGCGTCCACGGTGGCGCTCCCCTCCAGCGGATCTTCCGAGATCGTCACGACCGCGCCGTCCTGAATTCCGACGTGGCGCACCGCGTCGAGTCCGCTCTCGGGATCGATGACCCGCCCGCCGGCAATCACCAGATCGTGTGCCTCGCGTGCGGAAGCGACCGGCTCCATCAGCGCCGGTTCGCCGCCCGAGCACGCCGCCGCCGCGCACGCGACGGCAAGGGCCAGCGCGCAGATCCATTCTCGCCGGAGGCATGCCGAGTCCGCCGCGCGTCCGACCGCCGACCAGCCGCGCCGATCCGGGTCCGTCGAGCATCGATCAGTCATCACCACAACCCCAGTACCTTCCACCACGCGATTCCCACCGCCAGCCAGATGACCAGGTTCACCACCGACGAGTAGAACCCGGCGCGCCACCAGTCCCGCAGGCTGACGTAGCCCTCGATGAAGATGACGGGCGACGTCGTCGTGCCGTAGTGGGTCAGGCAGGCCTGCAGGTTGTTGAGGAAGAGCAGGCTGTAGA
>WTGR01000900.1 GCA_011523485.1 Acidobacteriota bacterium | reverse complement strand
CCGTTCCAGCGCCCGATCGTGCTCATGCGAAGCTGTTTCCGGCGGTGGAGCCAGTACGAATCGAGCACGTACTGACTGAACGCCAGCGCGACCAGAACGGGCAGCACCGGCGGGACCGAGCCCGCCAGCGCCGCTCCGGCCAGACAGGCGGTCACGAACAGGCAGTCGGTGGCATGATCGAAGAGCCGACCGCCGGCCGACGCCGTGCCCTCCCGGCGAGCCACGACTCCGTCGAAGTAGTCGCTGCCGATGGCCGCGGCCAGCAGCAGTGCGACCACGAAGGGGCTCAGGGAATCCGGACGCGCGAACGCGACGGCGAGCGGCAGGGCCAGGGCGAGCCGCAAGCCAGTGAGCAGGTGAGCCTGAATTCTCATGAGATTTTCGACGGTTGGGCTAATTCAAAATGAACTTTTGAATTAGCCGGCTGCCGTAGTACATTCTGTTCGTGATCCATCGCAACCTCGTCGCGGAACTGGACCGAGCCGCTACCTGGGCCCCGTCCATCACGCTCACCGGTCCCCGGCAGAGCGGAAAGACGACGCTGTGTCGGGCGGCGTTTCCGGATCATCCCTATCGCTCCCTCGAATCGCCGGACGACAGGGCCTTCGCGCAGCGGGATCCAAGGGCGTTCCTGGCGCAGTTTCCGCGTGGTGCAGTTCTCGACGAGGTGCAGCGCGTACCGGATCTGCTGTCGTACCTGCAGGGCATCATCGACGCAGACCCGACTCCCGGACGCTGGATACTGAGCGGGTCCCAGAACTTTGCGCTGCTCGAATCGGTCAGTCAGTCGCTGGCGGGGAGAACCGCCATGCATCAGCTCCTGCCCCTGTCCTGGGACGAGATCAGGCGCTTTGCCCAGCACCCCGCGAGTCTCGAAGATGCCCTGTTCGGTGGTGGCTACCCGCACATCCACAATCGGAACCTCAGCCCTTCCGACTGGCTGCGCTCCTACGTCGCGACCTACATCGAGCGGGACGTGCGCACGATCGGCGGCGTTGGCGATCTCACCACATTTCAGCGCTTTGTCGAGCTCTGCGCCGGCCGTACCGCGCAACTTCTGAACTACTCCTCCCTGGCCGACGACTGCGGCATCTCGCAGCCGACAGCCAAGGCCTGGTTCAGCATTCTGGAGGCGAGCTTCATCGCCTTCCACCTGCCACCGTTCAGCATGAAGTTGCGCAAGCGTCTGATAAAGATGCCGAAGCTGTACTTTCACGACACTGGTCTGGCGTGCTGGCTGCTCGGGATTCGCGAGTCCGAGCAGCTTCGGTCACACCCGCTTCGCGGTGCACTGTTCGAGACTTGGGTAGTGTCGGAAGTCCTCAAGCATCGCACGCACGGCGGACGTAGCGGCGGTCTCTCGTTCTACCGGGACCGCCACGGGGCGGAGCTCGATCTCGTCGTCGAGGAACCCGACGACCTGACGCTCATCGAGGCGAAGTCTGCCGCCACGCCCGCGTCGAGCCTGTTGGCGGGTCTGGAGCGTGTGCGTCCCCATCTGCAGGATCTACGGTCGCGATGCGACGCCGCCGTGGTCTACGGCGGGGAAGATGTTCAGCAGCGCACGCCCGGCCGGTTGGTGCCGTGGCGCCTTGTACGCTCGGCCGCCCCTCCGGAGGTAGAGCCGCTCGTTCAGGTCTTCGTGGATGGGCGCCCTGTCCCCGACGCCGGCGTGCTCGCGGTGTTTCCCGACCGGACGTGGAAGTCGGCGAGAACAGACAAGCAGGGCCGGGCAACGATGGAATTGCTCCCACGTCATCTGCCGCTGACCGTGTTCGTTGCCAAGGATGGATTCGCCGTACACGAAGAGCCGGCATGGATACCGGACGAACGCGCACTCCATGTTCGCTTGCAGGCGCGTCCGGGCGGCGGCGCCGGTGTCTTTGAAGGAGCGTTGCCCGGGAGTGAAGTCCCGGTGGTGGTCAAGAGGAAGGCGGTGACTATCGACCTTGTCGAAGGGGCGCATCGCGTCCTGGAACTCGACGCGGCGGAGGGACCGGATCCGATGGAGCCGGGCTGGGCGCGCCGTCGGCGGTTTCTGGTTCGGGTCGCCAAGGTCCTCGACGGAGCGGCGCTGGTGGAGTACAGCCCGGCCGACGATCAGCCCGCGACCAACCCGTAGGTGCCGGGTTGCCGAGCTACCCGAACAGCTCCCGTTGCGCCCGCGGCCAGAACGCCACGCCGATCAGGGCGTTGAACAGGATGAAGAAGTTGTGCTGCACGAAGCCGAAGGCGGCCATCTGGCCCTCGTTCTCGGGAAACAGGATGACCCAGAACGTGATGGCGGCGGCCCGCATCGGGGTCGGCACGGCGGCGGCGAAGAACACGACCGGCAGGTAGCCGAGCAGCGAGAGGAAGGACGCCTCGACGCCGAACAGGCGCAGCGCGACGGTGTAGACGACGACCGCGGCAAGCAGCGCCGGCGAGCGCAGCGCCAGGAACAGGGCGTAATGCCGGAGTCGCGCGGTGCGGAAGGCGTGCAGGATCCGCTTGTCGCGCAGGCCGCTGCCCGGCCACAGGGTGCCCCGGAAGTAGAGCACCCAGGCGATGAAGACCAGCACCGCGCCGGCTGCCAGCCAGGGCACGAGTGCGAACGCCGGGGGCAGCGATCCGCCGCTGAAGGCGAAGCCGACCGTCGCCCAGAACAGCAGGTAGAACACCTCGCAGAACATCACGAACAGCATCACCGAGCCGACCTCCCAG
>WTGR01000673.1 GCA_011523485.1 Acidobacteriota bacterium | reverse complement strand
GAACCAGCCGTGCAGAGGTGAGGCGCGGTCGAGATAGTAGTCGACGGAGAAGCGCCTTCTCTCCAGCCGGTACTCCAGCAGGCCGTGGAAGATCGCGACGAAGGCCAGGCCCGGCAGGACGAGGGCTACGCAGGAGCCTGCGTACGAGAGTTGCCACAGGAACAGGATGGTCAGGAACAGAACGCAGGCGAAGAGAGAGTGGAGCAGGCGGTCGATGTCCCGGCCGGAGAGAATGCTCACCCGCTCTCACCCCGTGCAGGATCCTCGATCGGCGGCTTGCGCCGTCCGGCACCGTTGACCTGCTCGAAAGCGTGGGCGAGCCGCAGCACCCCCAGGTCGTCGTGCTGGCGGCCGACGATCTGGACGCCCACCGGCAGGCCGTCGTCGGTGAAGCCGCAGGGCACGGAAATCGCCGGGAGGCCCAGCACGGAGATGTGGGCGCAGGAACTCATCCAGTCGAGGTAGGTTTTCATCGCCACACCGTCGATCTCGGTGACGTAGGGTTGATCCACGTCGAACGGCGGCACCTGGCTGACCGGGAGCACCAGGAAGTCGAAGCGCTCGAAGAAGCGGCGCACGCGGTCGAGCAACGCGCTCCACGCCCGCGCTGCGTCTCCCAGGCGCGGTCCGCTGAGTCGGCGACCCTCCTCGATGTTCCAGATTACGGTGTCCTTCAGCAGTTCCCGGTGCTCGTCGAGCAGCGTTCCGTAGCAGGCCTCGAAGTACCACGCCCGCCACACGCGAAACACTTCATCGACGCCGCTCATATCCGGCTCGTCGTCCTCGACCGCGCAGCCGAGGCGCTCGAAAGTGCCGCGTTCGGCTTCGATGACAGCGGTGACCCGGGGGTCGACGGGAAGTCCCGCCAGATCCCGGCTCCAGGCGACGCGAATGCCGTCCATCTCGCGATCCAGGGGCGGGCCGAAGACCGTCCCCGGCTCCGGGAGCGAGATCGGCGCCCGCGGATCCGGGCCGGCGATGGCGCTGAGCATCAGGGCGACGTCGCTCACGTTGCGCGCCATCGGTCCCTGCACCCCCATCGGAAACCAGGCGGCCTGGCTCGGCCAGATCGGCACGCGCCCGGGAGAGGGGCGGAAGCCGACGACGTTGCAGAACCCGGCCGGGTTGCGCAGCGAGCCGCCGAGGTCGCTGCCGTCGGCAATCGGGAGCATCCCGGTGGCGAGCGCCGCCGCGGCGCCGCCGCTGCTGCCGCCGCACGTCTTCGTCGTGTCGTAGGGGTTGCGGGTGGCGCCGAACACCGCATTGAACGTCTGCGATCCGGCGCCGAGCTCCGGGGTGTTCGTCTTGCCGACGGTGATTGCTCCGGCCGACCGCAGGCGCTCGACGATCAGCGCGTCCTCGTCGGGAACGAAGTGCTCGAACGCGCGGCACCCGAAGGTGGTCCGGATGCCCTTCGTCCAGGTGAGGTCCTTGTGGGCCACGGGGAGCCCGTGCAGCGGGCCGAGCGCATCGCCGCGGGCGACGGCGGCGTCGGCCGCCTCCGCTCCGCGGCGGGCCTCGTCGGGCAGGAGGGTGACGATGGCATTGACGGCCGGGTTGACCCGATCGATGCGGGCGAGGTGGGCCTCCATCACCTCGGTCGCCGAGAGCTCGCGGGCGGCGATGGAGCGGGCGAGATCGGCCGCCGGCCAGGCGCAGAGATCGGCAGAGGAGTGCATCGCGCTAAACTACACCGTTTGCCCCCCCGCATCATGAGGTTCCCGGTACCTTGCCGTTCTCTCGCCGGATGGGTGGCGCTGTGCGCCGTGCTGTATCCCGTGCCCGGCGCGGCGCAGGAAGGGATTGGCGAGGGCGTGCAGGGAGAAGGGGCCGCGTTCTCGCACACCGGCGTCTCCGGCATCCGTGTCGATTCGTTCCGCAACATCAGCGGCGACCCGGCCGACGACTGGATCGGAGAGGGCATCGCCGCGACGCTGGACGCCGACCTCGCTTCGCGGACCGTGCACTCGCCGGGACGCCGGCTGGTGCGCGGCGTCTACCAACGGCTCGGCGACCGGCTGCGGCTCACGGCCGAGCTGCTCGACGCGAGGACCGGACACGTGGAGCTCGCCACGACGGTGGATGGGACGATGTCCGAGTTGTTCGCGCTTCAGGATGCGCTGAGCGCTCGCCTCGCCCGAGCGTTGGCGCTCAGCCTGCCGGTTCCCGCGGCGTCGCCGGTCGGTCGGCCAATGGCCCCGGCTTCCGCGGGCCGTCCCCCTGATGCGGCCGGGAACGCAACCGCCGGTTCCGCGCCGCGGAGCGTCACCGGCCCTGCGTCGTCGGCTGCAACGGCCGCGCCCGCCGTATCCGCCGGCTCCGCAGGCAGCGCCGGGTTCGCCATGGCCCCGGCGATCATCCACGGTCCCCCGCCCCCGATCGCGCCGGAGGTCATCAACCGCGACGCCGAGGGCCGCGCCACCATGCGCGCGATTCGCCTCGATGCGCCGCTGCAGCTCGACGGGCAGCTCGACGAGCGCGTGTACTTCACCGTGCCGCCGGTCACCGACTTCATCCAGCAGGAGCCGGACGAGGGCGCGCCGGCCCGGGATCAGACCGAGGTGTGGGTGATGTTCGACGGCGACACCTTCTACGTCGCCGCGCGCTGCTGGAGCACCGACCCGGCGCGCATCATCGCCAACGAGATGAAGCGCGACAGCTACAACATGTTCGGGAACGAGACCTTCTCGGTGGTGCTCGACAC
>WTGR01000867.1 GCA_011523485.1 Acidobacteriota bacterium | reverse complement strand
CGGACGTACTGCTTGTCGAAGCTCGGTTGAGGTCCGCCCGCCGTGTACCGCTCGGCGGGCCAGAACCGCGAAGAGTCCGGCGTCAGCACCTCGTCGATGAGGATGACCTCGTCGCCGGCGCCGGTGGAGGCGACGCCGAACTCGAACTTGGTGTCCGCCACGATGATGCCGTGCTCGGCGGCGTGCGCCGCGCCGTGCTCGTAGAGCGCCAGCGTCAGCGCCCGGAGTCGCGCCACCAGATCCGGACCGACGAGTCGGGCGGCCTCGGCTTCGCTGATGTTGACGTCGTGGCCGGTCTCCGCCTTGGTTGCCGGCGTGAAGATGGGCTCCGGCAGGCGGTCGGACTCGCGCAGGCCGGCGGGCAGCCGGACGCCGCAGACCTGCCCGTCGCGCTGGTATTCCTTCCAGCCGGATCCGGACAGGTACCCGCGGGCGACGCACTCGATGGGGATGGGTTTCGTGCGACGCACGAGCATCGAGCGTCCGGCAAGCAGGTCGGCGTGCGCGCCCAACGATTCCGGATAGTCGCCCGAATCCGTCGAGATCAGGTGGTTGCCCACGATATCCCCGGTTCGCTCGAACCAGAACGCCGACAACTGGGTGAGCACCCGGCCCTTGTCCGGAACGGCCGAGCCGAGCACCACGTCGTAGGCCGAGATGCGGTCGGTGGCGACCATGAGCAGATGCTCGCCGACCTCGTACATGTCGCGGACCTTGCCGCGGCGGTGGACGGCGATGCCGTCGAGAGACGTTTCGAAGACGGAAGCGCTGGAAGACAACAGGAGACCCTCGTGCGGATAGAGAAGGGGTATAGCTTAACGGGACCCTCGCGCGACGGCAAAACAAAATGTAGTACGGTCGGTTCCGCATGTGGAGACACGGTCGCACAATCGTCATCGGCTTGCTGGGAGTCGGCCTGATGGCATTCGTGCTGCGCGGCGCGGACCTCGATCGCGTGGCCGACGCGGTCTTGGGCGCCCGGCTCGATCTGCTCGGGCTCGCCGTCCTGGCCATGGTGGCGACCTATCTGGCGCGCGCGGTGCGCTGGTGCTACCTGCTCGAACCGCTGGGCCGGGTGCGCCTGGGGGTCGCTCTGCGGGCGACGGTGATGGGCTTCGCAGCGACGGCCATTCTGCCGGGGCGCGTCGGCGAGATCCTCCGGCCGTACGTGCTCGCCCGGCGTGAACAACTCAGCTTGAGCGCGGCGATCGGGACGGTGGTGCTCGAACGCTTGCTGGACGTCGTGGTGATCCTGGCGATCTTCGGCGTGTCGGTCGTTGCATTCGTGCCGAGCCTCGGCGTCGAGCCGGGCGGGTTGCTGCCGGCGCTGTACGCCGGGGCGATCGCCGCGGGCGGATTGGCCCTCGGCACCCTGGTTCTGGCCTGCGCGGCGGCAACCAATCCCGAGGCGGTCGGCCGCGGAGTCGCGCGCGTGACGTCGATCCTGCCGGCCGGACTCTCGCAAAGGCTCGGCCGGGTGTCGCACCGTTTCTCGGAAGGCCTCGGCGTGATGCGTCGGCCGGGACCCCTGGTGTGGGCGATGGCGTGGACGGTCTTCGTCTGGGTTTCGGTCACGGTCGGCATCTGGCTGGTGTCGGTGGCCTTCGGCGTCGACATGCCGCCGTCCGGCGCCGGAATCCTGCTGGTACTGATCGTGCTCGGTGTTGCGGTGCCGACGCCGGCGGGAGTCGGCGGTTACCATGCCGCGTTCCAGGTGGGGGCGACGACGCTCTTCGCGGCAGGCGCCGAGAGCGCGGTCGGAGCGGGGCTGGTGGCGCACGCCATCTCCTTCGTGCCGGTCACGATTGGCGGCGTCGTCCTGATGGCCTGCGAGGGGGTGCATCTGACGAGCGTCAGCCGGTTGGCGGGGGCCGCGGCAGGCGGGACGGAGCCCGATGCGTACGGGGAGGACGAGCGGTGAAGTGTCCGTTCTGCGGTTGCCTCGACGATCGGGTGGTCGACTCCCGCGAGAGCCGGGAAGGCGATGCGATCCGCCGCCGACGGGAGTGCAGCCGCTGCGAGCGCCGGTTCACCAGTTACGAGCGGATCGACGAGATCCCGTACATGGTCGTCAAGAAGGACGGGACGCGGGAGCGCTTCGAGCGCCGGAAGGTGATTGCAGGGATGCTCAAGGCCTGCGAGAAGCGTCCCGTGAGCGTTGCGCTCCTCGAGGCGGTGGCCAATCGGGTCGAGGCGGCCCTGCACGAGCGGACCGACAAGGAGATGTCCACCGAAGCGGTGGGCGCCTTCGTGATGGACGAGCTCAAGGTGCTCGACAAGGTGGCCTATGTCCGGTTCGCTTCCGTCTACCGCGACTTTCGCGACCTCGGGGAGTTCATGGAGGTGCTCAAGGGGCTGCTCGATGGTCAGGACGAGAGGGACGCAGGCAGTCGAGCCGCGCCTCGATCGTCCGGTCCGGATGAATGACGTCGAGCATGGGCCTCCCGCCTTCCGATCCGTCTATCGCTGCCTGCGGTACGAGCCCGACGAGCTCGGTGCCGGCGACCTCCACTCCCTCGCGCGCCGCCTCCCGAGCGACGCGATCCAGGGCTGCGGACAGCGGGGTGCGCCGGTAGTCGGTCAGGTTCATCGACACCTGGGCGATGTTCCCCGAAGCGGCCGAGAGCAGGACGCCCATGGCCTTGACGTGCGGCAGGCCGCCGCCGCTCTCCCTGACCGCCCGCGCGATTCGCCGGGCGACGTCGAGGTCCCGCGACGCGAGATTCACGTTGAAGGCGAGGAGCGGACCGCGCGCCCCGACGGCCGTCGCTCCCGCCGAAGGGTGTGGGCGACGGGGGCCGTAGTCCGGTCTCCATTCGGGCTGCAGGAGCTTGCCGGCGAGGCGCTCGAACTGACCGCGCCGCAGGTGCTCGAGGCGCCGTCGGGCCGGGACCGCGGCGGCCGCCTCGTACAACAGGACCGGCAACTGCAGCCGCTCCGCCACTTCCCGGCCGGTTGCGCGCGCGAGCGCGACGCAGGCTTCCATCGACACGCCGCCGAGCGGCACGAACGGAACGACGTCGACCGCGCCGATGCGAGGGTGGGCCCCGCGGTGGCGGCGCAGGTCGATCCGCTTCACCGCCACCTCGCAGAGTCGCAGGATCGCGGCCCGCAACGGGTCCGCTTCGCCGGCCAGCGTGATGACCGATCGGTTGTGGGAGGGGTCCGACGACCAGTCGAGCACCCGGACGTCCGGTACCGCCTCGATCGCGTCGAGAGCCTCCCGCACGACCTCTTCCCGGCGGCCCTCGCTGATGTTCGGGACGGCTTCTATCATCTGCCGCGGCCGTTGACGGCCCTCCGGCTCTCGTCCCATAATCGCATCACTTCCCGGTGCGGCGCACCGTGCGCCATGCCTTCCCGCCCTGCGAGACGCGGGAGAGTCGAGACGCGGAACCTCTCGATGCGCATGCACATTCCCGGATTCGATGCTCACGGTCCGTGCGCCGTTCCCGTGCGGTGATGTCCCGCCTGGCGCTGCCCGTCGCTACGGCCGGTTACGTCGGGCTGGCGCCGGTCGCGCCCGGTACCTGGGGTTCCGCCGTGGGCCTCTGCCTGCTGCTTCTGGTGCGCCTGACCGGCGAGGCCGGCGCGGAGGCGCTGTTGCTGGGAGTCGTGCTCGCGGTCGGAGTCTGGTCCGCGACGGTGGCGGAGCGGTGCTATGGCCGCCGCGACCCGGGGGCCATCGTCATCGACGAGATCGCCGGCATGCTCATCACGTTTTTCTGGTTTCCGGTCGCCTGGCCGGGGCTGGCGGCCGGCTTTCTGGCGTTCAGGTTCTTCGACATCGTCAAGCCGTTCCCGGCTCGCGCGGCCGAACGCCTGCCGGCCGGATGGGGAGTGATGGCGGACGACGTAATCGCCGGTCTCTACGCCTGCGTGACGGTACGGGTGGGGGCAGCCGTCGCGCCGTCGGTGATGCTCGGATGAGGGAAAGAGGCGGCGGCGGTCCGTCGTCGGCCGTGATCGTCGCCGTCGGGTCGGAGCTGCTGACGCCGCACAAGACCGATACGAACTCCCTGTTCATCACCGACCGGCTCAACGGGGTCGGGATCGACGTCGTTCAGAAGCTGGTGGCGGGGGACGAGCCTCGCCGTCTTGCGAGCGCGTTGCGCTACGCCATGACCGCGGCGGACGTGGTGATCGTGACCGGGGGACTCGGACCGACCGCGGACGACGTGACGCGCGACGTCGTCGCGGATCTGCTCGGCGTGCCGCTCGACGAGTCGGCGGACATCGTGACCCGGATTCGCGCCCGGTTCGAGGCCCGCGGGCTGGAGATGCCGGAGATCAACCGCCGGCAGGCGGCGATTCCGCGTGGAGCGGAGGTGCTGCCGAATCCGGCCGGAACCGCGCCGGGGCTCTGGTTGACCGCAGGCGGGTGCCGACTGGTCCTGTTGCCCGGACCGCCGCGGGAACTGCGGCCGATGTTCGACCGTCTGGTCGCGGACCGGCTGGCTTCGGCGGCCGGCGGCAGGAGGGTTCAGCGGCGCGCCATCCGCACGACCGGACGGACGGAATCGCATGTCGATGAGCTGGCCCGGCCGATCTACGGCCCGCTGGCCGCGCGGCAGCCCTCCGTCTCGACGACGATTCTCGCCTCGCTGGGACAGATCGACCTGCACCTGTCGACGGTCGGCGCCGATCCCGCGGAGGGGGTGCGCGTTCTCGATGCCGCGGTGGAGGAGCTGACGGGCGTGCTCGGTAGCTGTGTCGTGAGCACCGACGGGCGGACCCTGCCGGAGGTGGTGGGGGAGTTGCTGCGGCGACGGGAAGCGCGTGTCGCCGTCGCCGAGTCCTGCACCGGCGGGTTGATCGCGTCGCGGCTCACGGACGTGCCGGGCAGCTCGGCGTACGTTCACGCGGGGTGGGTTCTCTACAGCAACGAGGCGAAGGCGGCTATCGGGGTCGACCCCGGACTCATCGAAGCGCACGGCGCGGTGAGCGAGGCGGTGGCCGAGGCGATGGCCGAGGCGGCGCGCGGTGCGGCCGATGTCGATTTCGGCCTCGCCGTGACCGGTATCGCCGGCCCCGGCGGGGCGACGCCCGGGAAGCCGGTGGGCACGGTGTGCCTGGCGCTGGCCGTCCGCGGGGCGCCGGCGCGGGTACGCCGCGTGCAACTTCCCGGCGATCGCGAGCGGGTGAAGTTCCAGGCGTCGCAGGCCGCGCTCGATCTGCTCCGCCGCGCGCTCCTTCGCGCGGAGGCGACGGACTCGTAGTGCGCTCGAGCCGCACGTCGCGCCGGGCCGCGTGCGGCAGGGCGTGACTCGTGCGGCTCCCGAGATCGGGCATACTCGATACGCGTCAGCGAACGAGTGTCACAGGCGCGGCTCAGGCACGACCCGCGGGCGCGACCGGGTCTCCACCGAGACGATGTACAGCAGGAGGACGTGCGGGTGGTGCTGATCGGACCGGTGGCCGTGCTCGGCGCCGGCAGTTGGGGCACGGCGCTGGCAGTCCATCTCGCCCGTTGCGGGCGGGAGGTGCGGCTGTGGGGTCGGGATGCGGAGCTCGTCGGTCAGATGGAGGCTCGGCGTCACAACGCCGTGTACCTGCCCGGCGTCGAGTTGCCGCGATCCGTGCACCTGACCCAGGTGCTGGAGAGCGCCGTGGACGGCGCGGTGTATGTCGTCGCCGCGGTGCCGTCGCACGGGGCCCGGCAGGTGCTGCGCCGCGCCGCGGACCACCTCCGGCCGGACGCGACGGTCGTCAGCGCGGCGAAGGGCATCGAGGACGGAACGCTCCTCAGGGTGTCGGAAGTGATCGCCCAGGAGGTGGGGGGCGAGCGGGCCGTGACGGTACTGTCGGGCCCGAGCTTCGCGGCGGAGGTGGCGCGGGGCGTGCCCACGGCGGTGGCCGTGGCCGGCCGACGGCCGGAGGCGGTCACGGCCGTCCAGCAGGACTTCCGGTCGGACCGCTTCCGGCTGTACGCGAGCGACGACGTCGTCGGTGTGGAGATCGGGGGCGCGATGAAGAACGTCATCGCCATCGCGGCCGGCGGCATCGAGTCGCTGGGGCTCGGGCACAACGCGATCGCGGCGCTGGTGACGCGCGGACTGGCCGAGATGTCGCGTCTGGCGTACGCCCTCGGTGGACGGCGGGACACGCTGGCGGGCCTGAGCGGCCTCGGGGATCTCGTGCTCACGTGCACGGGCGGGCTGAGCCGCAACCGTCAACTCGGGATCGAGCTCGGCAAGGGACGCCCGCTCGACGAGGTGCTCGACGGAATGCGGATGGTCGCGGAAGGAGTCCGCACGACCCGGGCGGTGCTCGATCTGGGCGCGCGGCACGGCGTGGAGCTGCCCATCACCGCGCAAATGGCCGAAGTGATCGGCGGTCAAAAAACGCCGCGGTCCGCGGTGGAGGAGCTCATGCTCAGGCGCCAGCGATCGGAGCTGGACGAATGAGCATCGTCGGCCGACTGCGTGACGGGCTGCGGCGCACGGCCCGGCGCTGGACGAGCCGGCTCGAGCGTCTGAGCGGTACTTCCGGGAGCGGCGGCTCGAGCGCCGAAACCCTCGAGGCTCTCGAGGAGTTGTTGATCGAGGCGGACGTCGGAGTGCTCACGGCGGGACGCATCGTCGCGCGGGTCGGCGAGGACGGTGGCGGCGACCTCCGGGAGCGCGTCAAGACGGAGATACGCGGTGTGCTGGCCGGCGCCGCGGCGCCCCCGGCGGAGGTTCCGGCGCCGCGGGTCGTGCTCGTGGTCGGCGTCAACGGAACCGGCAAGACCACGACGGTCGGAAAGCTGGCCCATCGCTGCCGCCTCGATGGCCGGACGCCTCTCATCTGCGCCGCGGACACGTTCCGGGCAGCCGCGGTCGAGCAGATCGCGGTATGGGCGGAACGTGCGTCGGTCGACATCGTGCGCGCCGCCGATGGAGCCGACCCTGCCGCGGTCGTCTTCGACGCGATCTCGGCGGCGCGGGCGCGGGGACGCGACGTGGTGTTCGTCGATACGGCGGGCCGTCTGCACACCCGCGCCGATCTGATGGGGGAGCTGGGCAAGATACGCCGTGTCGCGGGCCGTGCGGCGCCCGGCGCGCCCCACGAGGTGCTGCTGGTCGTGGACGCCAGCGTGGGACAGAACGGCATCTCCCAGGCGCGCCGGTTCCTGGAGACGGCGGGAGTGACCGGCATCGTGCTGACCAAGCTCGACGGCACGGCGAAAGGCGGTGTCGCCGTGGCCATCGCGGGGGAGCTCGGGGTCCCGATCCGCTACGTCGGCGTCGGCGAAGGAATCGACGACCTGCTTCCGTTCTCGGCCGGCGATTACGTCGATGCACTGTTCGAGAAGGCCTGGTAGGAGACCATGGAGCCCACCGCGCAGGACGATGCCTACATGCGCAAGGCCCTGCGGCTCGCCGCGCGGGGCCGCGGGCGGACGAGCCCGAATCCCATGGTCGGCGCCATCGTCGTCGACGGCCGCGGCGCCGTCGTGGGGTCCGGCTACCATGAGCGGGCGGGTGGCGATCACGCGGAGGTTCGCGCGCTGGCCGAGGCCGGCGGGTCCGCGCGGGGCGCGACCCTCTACTGTACGCTCGAGCCGTGCTGCCACCACGGGCGCACCGGCCCCTGCGTCGAACGGATCGTCGAGGCGGCGTTGGCGCGGGTGGTGGTGGCGATGCCGGACCCGAATCCGGTGGTGAACGGCAAGGGCATCGCGCATCTGCGCGGGAAGGGGATCGCCGTCGATGTCGGTCTTCGGATGCGCGAGGCGGCGCGGTTGAACGAGGCGTTCGTCACGTGGGCGTCCAGGCGGCGCCCCTTCGTCACGATGAAGGTCGCCACCAGTCTCGACGGCTGCATCGCCGCGCGGCCGGGGGCGCGAACCACATTGACGTCGGCCGCCGCCAGCCGAGCCGTGCACGTGCTGCGGGGCGAGGTGGACGCGATCGGCGTGGGGTCGACGACGGTGCTGATCGACGATCCGCTCTTGACCGCGCGCGGGGCGTCGAGGGCGCTGCCGCTGACCCGGGTCGTCTTCGATCGCCGGTTGCGCACGCCGCCCACGGCGCGGCTCTTCGGGACGTTGGAGTCCGGGCCCGTCGTCGTCGTGACGTTGGAGTCGGGGTCCGCGCGGCGCCGGGAGCGGCTGGCGCGGCTGGCCGACGCCGGCGCGGAGGTCGAATGCGTCGATGCCGGCGGGTTCCTCCGCAACGCCTTCGAGCGGCTGGCGCGGCGTCGGGTGACGAGCCTCGTTCTCGAAGGCGGCCGGCTGGTGCACGAGGCGGCGTGGGAGGCGGGCCTCGTCGACCGGGTGCAGATGTTCGTCGCGCCGGTCGAGGTGGGGCCGGCGGGCGTTGCCTGGATGGATCGCGATGCGGTCTTTCGCGCCGTCGATGCTCTCGCCGTCCGGGCGTTCGGGCCGGACGTGTTGATGGAGGCCGATGTTCACGGGACTCGTTGAAGCGCTGGGAGAGGTCGCCCAGACCCGCGAGCTGCCGTCCGGACGGCGGATCCGCATCGCTACCGGCGTCGCCGCGCAGCTCGCGATCGGAGACAGCGTCGCCGTGAACGGCGTCTGCCTGACGGTGGTGCGTTTCGACGCTTCGGGTTTCGAAGCGGACGTCTCCCCGCAGACCCTGCGGGTCACCAATCTGGAGGATCTGCGCGACGGGGCGACCGTGAACCTGGAACGCCCTCTGCTGCCCTCCGGCCGACTGGGGGGGCACTTCGTGCAGGGACACGTCGACGGTGTCGGGCGTCTCGCCGGCATCGAGCAGGAGGCCGACTTCTGGTGGGTGACCGTCGGATTCCCGGCGGATCTCGCGCCATACATCGTGACGAAGGGATCGGTTGCGGTCGATGGGATCAGCCTGACCGTCGCCGGTCTCGAGGCGGACCGCTTCACCGTGCAGATCGTGCCGCACACCTGGCGCTGCACCAATCTTCACGCGCGGCGCGCCGGCGACGCCGTCAACATCGAGTGCGATATCATCGGAAAGTACGTCGCCCGCGCTCTGGAGGCGTTCGGAGGCGACCCGAGGGGGGCGACGTCGAGCCGGCCATGACCGACAGCGACAAACCGGAAGCGCCGGCCGCAACGTCCGGCGAGAGTCCGTCGGGCGCGCGGTTCGCGAGCATCGACGAGGCGGTCGAGGCGTTTCGTCGCGGCCGCATGCTGATCGTGGTGGACGACGAGGATCGCGAGAACGAAGGGGACCTGACCATCGCCGCGGAGAAGGTCACTCCCGACGCGATCAACTTCATGGCGCGCTACGGTCGCGGCCTGATCTGCCTGTCCATGACCGGGCAACGTCTCGACGAGCTCGACATCCCGATGATCGTCAGCGAGAACACGTCGCGGTTCGAAACCGCGTTCGCCGTGCCCATCGACGCGAAGCACGTCACCACCACCGGGATTTCCGCCGCCGACCGGTCCGCCACGATCCGGGTGGCGATCGATCCGGCGACCCGGCCGGGCGATCTCGCGAAGCCCGGCCATGTTTCACCGCTGCGTGCGCGCGACGGGGGCGTGCTCGTGCGCGCCGGCCAGACGGAAGCGGCGGTCGATCTCGCCCGGCTCGCCGGCCTCTACCCGGCCGGAGTCATCTGCGAGATCATGAACGACGACGGCACGATGGCCCGCGTGCCCGACCTCGACCAGTTCGCGCGGCGGCATGATCTGCCGATGATCACCGTTGCGGATCTCATCAAGCACCGGATGCGCCACGACCGTCTCGTGAAGCGCCTCGCGTCGGCGCGGCTTCCGACCGCGCACGGACCCTTCACGGTGACCGCCTACGACAGTCTCATCGACGGGCGGACCCACCTCGCGCTCGTGCGCGGCGAGGTCGGCGACGGCAAGAGCGTGCTCGTGCGCGTCCATTCGCAATGCCTGACCGGCGACGTGCTGACGTCCATCCGCTGCGACTGCGGGGCGCAGTTGTCGTGGGCGATGGAGAGGATCGCCGCCGAGGGTCGCGGCGTGCTCCTCTATCTCAACCAGGAGGGTCGCGGCATCGGGCTGGCCAACAAGATCCGCGCCTACGAGCTGCAGGATCAGGGGCTCGACACCGTCGAGGCGAACGAGCATCTCGGCTTCAAGCCGGACCAGCGCGACTACGGCATCGGCGCGCAGATACTGGGCGACCTCGGCGTGCGCACGATGCGCCTGCTCACCAACAACCCCCGGAAGTTCATCGGCCTCGAGGGCTACGGGCTGGCGGTGGAGAGATCGGTGCCCCTGGAGATCGAGCCGACCGAGTTCACCGAGCGCTATCTCCGTACGAAGAAGGAGAAGCTCGGTCACCGCCTGTCGTCCGTCTAGGAGCCTGCGCCGCAGAACCCGGGCGAAGCGAAGTGCTGCGGCGCAGGCTCCTGGAGCGGGGGGATGGGCCGAAACGCCGAGCCGGAGGCGTTTCGGGGCGCTAGGAGTCTGCGCCGTAGAACGGCGTAGACTGCTAGTGGTCCGTCACGCCCTAATCTGCGGACACGGACATGGGTTTACAGCGCGTAATCGTTGACGAATCCCAGCACCGCGCACCCGCACATTTGGGTGTGGCACAGCACTAGTCAGGCCCGGGTGGGCGGCAATCGGAGCCGCAGGCGACGATTGTCGGACTGGACGCAACCACGCGCGACGGTCTAGAATAACCAGTTTCCTGAGAGGCGTTTACGGTTTCTCGCCAGATGGCCCGGACGGGAGCGGGCCATTGCGATGTTCCAGGTACTCGGCTCACGCTTGCAGGATGTGTTCGGGTCGCTGCGCCGCGAGGTGCGGCTGACGCCGGAGGCGGTCGAGCGTACGCTGCGGGAGATCAGGCTGGCGCTGCTCGAGGCGGACGTCAACTTCAAGGTCGTCAAGGCCTTCATCGATCGGGTTCGCGATCGGGCCACCGAACGGGCGGTGCTCGACAGCCTCACCCCGTCCCAGCAGGTCGTCGCCATCGTTCGCGACGAACTGCTGCAGCTCTTCGGCGAGTCCCGCGCGGGGCTCTCGGCCGCCGCCGCCCGGCCGCAGGTAGTGCTGCTGGTCGGATTGCAGGGTTCGGGCAAGACCACGACGACCGCCAAGCTGGGGCGTTGGCTGTCCGGCCAGGGCCGGCATCCGCTTCTGGTCTCCACCGACGTGCGGCGTCCCGCGGCCATCGAGCAGCTTGCGGTGCTCGCGCGGGACGCCGGGCTGCGAATCCACGAGGGAGATTCGGGAGACCCCGTGCGGCGGGCCACCGCGGCGGTGTCCGAGGCGCGGCAGCTCGGCTTCGATGTCCTGCTCGTGGATACCGCCGGCCGCCTCCACCTGGACGAAGAGATGATGCACGAGATC
>WTGR01000305.1 GCA_011523485.1 Acidobacteriota bacterium | reverse complement strand
GTGTAGAGCAGCAACTGCTCGAAGGTGCCGGCCAGCACGAGCACGCCGCTCCAGATGCTCTGCGCGACGATGGCGGCCACCGGAGTCCGGTACTTCGGATGCACCCGCGCGGCGCCCGCGAAGAACTGGCCGTCGCGGGCCATGGCGAAGTAGACCCGCGGCCCGGCCAGCACCATGGCGCTGACGCTCGCGGCGATCATGATCACCGACGCGGCGGCGAGCACCGCGCCGACGCCGGCCCCGAACAGCCGCTCGCCCGCCGCATCGAGGATGGGTGCGCGGTCCGCGCCGAGGTCGACGGCGCCCAGATCGGCGAGCGGCATCGCGTAGACGTAGAGGAGATTGAGCAGCACGTAAACGACGACGACCGTCGCGGTGCCGGCCGCTATCGCGAGCGGCACGTTGCGGCCCGGGTCCCGGATTTCCTCCGCGACGTACGTGGCCGCGTTCCAGCCGGAATAGCTGAACATGATGGGCACGAGCGCGAGGAGCCAGAGCGCGGGCGTCACGGGCCCGCCCGGCGCGCCGAAGTGCGCCACCGAGCCGTCGCCGATCGTGAAGCCGAGGGCGACGAGCACGACGAGCACGGCGACCTTCGCCCCGGCCAGCAGATTCTGCACGATCCGGCCCGGGCCGAGGCCGAGCACGTGGACCGCGGTCAGGGCCGCGATCGCCGTCAGGGCCACGACGGTCCGCGGCGAGATCGACAGCGTGACGACCACCAGCGGGATGCTCACGAACGGCGTGGCATCGCCCGCCGCCGGCAGGAACCGGCCGAGGTAGCTCGCGATCCCGACGGCCCCGAGGGCGATGGCGCCCGAGAACCCCGCGATGAACGATGTCCACCCGGAGAGGAACCCGGCGGCCGGCCCGAACGCCTCTCGCAGATACACGTACTCGCCCCCGGCCCGCGGCCGCAGCGTCGCCAGCTCGGCGTAGGCCATGGCGCCGGCGAAGGCCAGCCCGCCGCCGACCAGCCACGCCCCGAGCATCAGCCAGACGTCGGGCACCCAGACGGCGACCAGCGCCGGCACCAGGAAGATGCCGCTGCCGATGACGTTCGAGACGATGATCGACGCGCCGTCGAGCGCACCGAGCCCCCGAACGAGCGACGGGGATGATGTGGCGGAGGGCACGGGTGCGCCGGGAGCGCTCACTGGGTCAGCAGTTGGCGATCGATCGGGAACTCGCCCAGCTTGGCCCACTGCTCGGCGCGGTGCTTGACGAACAATTCGATCTTGACGTCGACGAAATCCCGGTGGCCGAGCATTTCGGCCAGCGACTGCTCGCCGGTATAGCCGAGGCTGGACTCCATCGTGAACGGGCCGAGGCCGTCGCCCGGCACCACCCCTTCACGGCCCACCGCGCGGACCAGGGCGCTGCCCCATTCCTGATCCTCGCCCAGACAGGTCCCGGCCTCGTCGTCGGCCGGCGAGACCGGTTCCTCGGGCTCCGGCTGCCCCGCGTAGAGGACCATGCAACGCCGGAAGACGCCGTTCAACTGCAGCGTCCGGAGGCGTTGATCCGATACGTTCTCGAGGCGGAACGAAACCGTCGGCACCAGCTTGTTGCGGCCGAGGTCGTCCAGTCCGACGTCGAGCCAGCCGGTCGTCAGGTCGGTCACGTCCAGCGCGGTCTGGACGTCGAGCGGGGTGCAGGCGCTTCCGGACAGGGCGGCGGACAGCGCAAGCGCGAGCACCGCGCGCGCCGGGCGGCGAACCATGGACATGCTTGAATTGTAGTGCAGAAGTCGACGCCGTTCTACGGCACGGACTCCCGGCTCAGAAGGACGAGACGTCGACCCGCGCCCGGACCTCGTCCAGCGTCAAGCGGCCGGCGTGCAGCGCGGCCACGTCGCCCGCCCTGACCCGCACCGTCGTGTCCCGTCCCGGCAGGCCGCGCGTGTCGCGTGCGATCACCGTCAGCCAGTCGTTCCCGTCGAGCAGCGCGCCCAGCGGCCCGCCGTAGCCCAGGAGCGCGTCGACGAGCATCTCCCGCAACGCTTCCTGATACACCGTGTGCAGGTCCGGCGCCGACGCGTCCGGCGCGTTGGCGCCCCCCGGCGGGGGCGCGTCGCCGGCAGCGGCGAGCCCCGGCCGATCCGGCGCGGCCGCGGCGCCGCCCGGCGTGAAGACGACCCGCCGCCCGGCGTTCGGGTCGAGCTCGCGCAGCACCGGAGGAAGCGCCCCCGACAGGCGCAGCTCCTGAAGCGCCCCCCGAATCCGCCGCAGGTCCGCATCCATCATCTCCAGGGACCAGAGGACGCTCTGCCGCAGCACGGGACACTCGACGTCGAAGAAGACGCCGTACCCGGCCAGGCGGAACCCCCGCACCTGGGCCGGCCCCGCGAACAGCATGAGACCCGGCGTCCAGGGCGGCATCTGCTGCTCGACGCCGCGCGCGCTCAACGCGACCGCCCGCGACAGCACGTGCTCCAGGACCTGAATCTGCGCGGTCAGCGGGTCGGCGTCGGCGTGCTCGGCGCCCGCCGGCCCCGCGCCCTGCGCCGTCGACGGTGCGGCGCCGGCGACGGTCAGGACGACGACGAGCGTTGCGATCCCCATCTCCCTGCCCCGTGGCATTCCCGCGCCGCTACTGCTGGGCGACGCGCACCATGTAGTCGGCAAGACTGTCGACCTCCTGCTGCATGCGCAACTGATCCGCCTGCCGGTGCAGGTCGACCTCCTGCGCCAGCCGCATCAGCCC
>WTGR01000036.1 GCA_011523485.1 Acidobacteriota bacterium | reverse complement strand
GCGGCTGGAGACGCTCGAACGCCTTCACCTGCCGGGTCCCGGTGCCGGCGAGTAGCGTCCCCCGGTGTCTCCCGCCCGGCCTGCACCGCCTGTACATTGCGCGAGCCTCCCTTGAATGAACAGCCCCCCATATTCAGGGATAATTGCTACCTCTGCAACGACGGCTCGCTCCCGGCGCTGATGCAGGCGGCGATCGCGCACGCACAGTTCGAGACGATCCATCCCTTCGTCGACGGCAACGGCCGCACGGGACGAGGGCTCGGACTGCGCGTCCTGCCGCCCGTTTCCTCATCCTCGCGACCTGGCGGTGACGTAGGCGGCGCCGTAGACGACGATCGCGCCGGCCGCGGCCAGCCCCCCCAGCCGCCGGGGCCAGCGCGCCGCGGGCCGCCGGAACGCGGTCACGCCGGCGGCGGCCACCAGCCCCGCCGCCAGGACCGCGGCCGCCTGCAGCAGCACGGACTCGCGCAGCAGGCCCAGCACCGCGGACGTCCGCAGCAGGTACGCGACGTACGGCGTGTAGTGCGAGTCGAAGCTGAGGTAGTGCACGAGGTTGTGGGCCACCAGGAGGCCGAAGGTCGCGAGCAGGGGCAGCAGCAGCGGGGGATCGTCCGGCCGCGCGCGCCCCAGCAGCCGCACCGCGGCGACGGCCAGCAGGAAGATGCCCAGCAGGACGACCAGGTCGACCTTGGCGAAGCAGGCCAGGCCCAGGAACCATCCCGCGGCGCACGCCCACCGCGGGGCGCCGCGCGCGGTCGCCACCAGCCACGCGAGCACCCCGGCCACCACGAAGCACTGCGCGACCGTCTCCGGCAGCGGGATCTTCGCGAACCAGATCTGCGGCATCGAGACGGCGGTCAGCGCCGCCGCCAGCCAGGCGGCGCGCACCCCGCCCAGCCGCCGCGCCGCGCACCACAGGCCGATCAGGCTCAGGGTCGCGAAGAGGGGCGCCACGACCAGCGCCCCCTGCGGCGAGACGAGGGCGTGGCCCAGGGCGGCCAGCACGGGGAACAGCGGGCTGAAGCCGGCGGTGACCGTCGGGTCGGCGATGTCGGCAATCAGGAAGCCGCCGGGGAACCGCGCGAACCGGCCCGTCACGTCGCGGGGCACCCGATTCCGGAACAGCTCGGCGCGGCTGGCCGTCGGCAGCCCGCGCAGCAACGGATCCTCGAACTCGAGCGCGCCGTGGCGGACGATCTGCCGGCTGAAGTTCAGGTAGACGGTGGCGTCGCCGGCGGCCACCTCGGTGTAGTACGGCGGCAGGAACAGCGCCGCGCACAGCACGATGCCGCCCGCCGCGGCCAGCGCCGGCTTCAGCCCGCCGGGCGCGGCGGCCGGTACCCGCGGCGCCGCGCGGAGGGCGCCCCACAGGCCGAACCCGATCACCGCGACCGCGAGCAGGAACGCCAGCAGGCCCAGCCGGAACCGGCCGAACTCGGCCAGCAGCAGCGCCGACCACGCCACGGCGCTCACCCCCAGCATCACGCGCAGGAACCAGCGCTCGACGTCCGGCGCGCCCCCGCCGCCGCCGCCGCCGGCCCCTGCCGCCTGCGCCGCCGTCCCGTCGATCATGGCGCTCCCGGCCCGCCGGCCGCGAGCCGCTCGATGTCGGCGTCGACCATCATCCGGATCATCGTCCCGAAATCGACGCTCGGCCGCCACTCCAGATCGGCCCGCGCCTTCGTCGCGTCGCCGACGAGACGGTCCACCTCGGCCGGCCGCTGCAGCGCCGGGTCGGTCCGCACGTGCGCGCGCCAGTCGAGCTCGGCGTGGATGAACGCGCACTCGACGAGATCGCGCACCGAAAAGTCGACCCCGGTGGCGATGACGTAGTCGTCCGGCCGACCCTGCTGCAGCATCAGCCACATCGCCCGCACGTAGTCGCCGGCGAAGCCCCAGTCGCGCCGCGCGTCCAGGTTGCCGAGCGCGAGCGCGTCGCACAGGCCCGCCTTGATCCGCGCCACGCCGTGGGTGACCTTGCGGGTGACGAACTCGAGGCCGCGGCGCGGCGACTCGTGGTTGAAGAGGATGCCGGAGACGGCGAACATATTGTAGCTCTCGCGGTAGTTCACCGTGATGTAGTGCGCGAAGACCTTCGAGACGCCGTAGGGGCTGCGCGGATAGAACGGCGTCCGCTCCGTCTGCGGCGTCTCGCGCACCTTGCCGAACATCTCGCTCGACGACGCCTGGTAGACGCGGATCGACGGGTCGACCTGCCGGACCGCCTCCATCAAGCGGGTGACGCCCTGCGCGTTGTACTCGCCGGTCAGCAGCGGCTGGTCCCACGACGCCGGCACGAACGACATGGCGGCCAGGTTGTAGATCTCGTGCGGCCGCACCTCGTCGACGAGCCGGATGAGCGACAACTGATCGAGCAGATCGGCCGGCCGCAACTCGATGCGGTCCAGCAGATGGGCGATGCGCCAGTGGTTGGGCGCGCTGAGCCGGCGCGTGACGCCGACCACCTCGTAGCCCTTCTCGAGCAGCAGCTCCGCCAGGTACGAACCGTCCTGCCCGGTGATTCCCGTGATGAGGGCGCGTTTCGACATGCGCCCTAAAGCGTACAACCTGCGGGCGCGCCCTTGCGCCGTGCGGCTGGAATCGCACGGCGATTCGCCGGGACTGACCGAGTCGCTGGCCACCGCCGAGCGGGTCTCGGACCTGGTGGACGAAACGCTGAGGCAGGACGAGCCAAGTGATTGCACTT
>WTGR01000486.1 GCA_011523485.1 Acidobacteriota bacterium | reverse complement strand
ACGCGGTCGCCGGTGTCCTCCACGAAGACGGTCGGGCTGAACCAGGTGTTGAAGCTGTGACGGTTGACCTTGGTCTCGATGCGCTCCAGAAGTTCGGACCAGACGTTGTTCGGCATCGAGGTGCGGTCGCTCCGGCGGTTGCCGCCGGTCTCGCTGATTCCGTGGGCGACGGGCCGGCGCGGGGGTGAAGAACCCCTGCGGTGATCCGTACCGTCGTCCAGCAAACCCTCACTGACCGATCCGCACGGCGATGGGCATCCTGTTTATCCACAGTTTCTTCCACACCCTGTGGAAAATCTCTGTGTTGGGGTGCCGCCTCGCGGCCGGGACCGAGAATCTACCACACTCGCCGGACGACGACAACCGGATAGCGGCTCGTGGAGCGGGGCGCGCGGGCTCCGGTTTTCGTTGACATGCGACCGGTGCGGTAGCTACCATGATCGTTTCGCGTCGGGTGTGTCCGCCGAGACGGGCCGCGAGGATGATGAGAGCATGAAACGCACGTATCAGCCGAACAACCGGCGGCGCAAGCGCACCCACGGGTTCCGCAAGCGCATGAGCACGAAGACCGGCAGGGAAATCCTGAGGCGGCGCCGGGCCAAGGGGCGGAAGCGCCTTTCGGTTTCCTGAGAAGGTGAGCGCGGCGTGGAACGGCGCAGATAGTCGACAGGTCCGGTTGCGCGAGCGAGACGGTGCGGCCGGTCGCGTGTCGACGAGCCGACGCCGGGCCGGCCCGTGAATCACGGTGGCGCGCAGACGTGGATCGGAGGCTTTCCCGGCTCGACCGGATCCGACGCCGAGGGGAGTTCCTCAGGGTGCAGCGGCAGGGTGTCCGCATCCACGGCCGCCATCTCGTTCTGTTCACGCTTCCGAACGGTCTGGACCGGAGCAGGCTGGGTATCATTGCGACGCGCCGGATCGGAGGGGCGGTCCGGCGGAACAGGGCCAAGCGCCTGATGCGCGAGCTCTTCAGGCGCCGCAGAGGCCTTCCGGGCTTCGATGTCGTCGCGTTGCTGCGGCCCGGGTTTCCCGACGTTCGATTCGCGGCGCTCGATGCCGACTATCACGCCACTCTCCGGCGGCACGGACGAACCCGTGAAGGTCGGGCGACCGGTCGCGGCCCGCGCACCGTCCCTGGCGGCGCGGCTGCTGCTGGTCGGCATTAGGTCCTATCAGGTGACCCTTGCTCAGGTGCTGGGGGGGCACTGTCGGTTCGTGCCCTCGTGCTCCGCCTACGCCGTCGAGGCAGTCGCACGGCATGGCGCGATTCGCGGAGGATGGCTCGCGGCCTGCCGGCTGGCCCGGTGTCAGCCTCTGTGCCGCGGCGGACTCGACCAGGTTCCCGCGCCGCGCGGCCCGCGCGCGGATGCGCTCTAGAGACAGACTCTCTGGCGCCGGCGTACAGTAACAGGCCCACTCATGGAACGAAGAGTCCTGCTTGCCTTCCTTCTCTCCCTGCTGGTGCTCCTGGTGTACCAGAGTCTCGTCGTACCGCCGCCGGCGCCGCCGCGCGAGGCGGCCGGAACCGACGCGCCGCCCCAGTCGACGCTACCTGCCGTCGCACCGGATCAGTCGCCGGCGCCGGCGGCAACGTCGACTCCAGCCCCGCCGC
Source organism: Acidobacteriota bacterium (assembly GCA_011523485.1). The sequence goes on along the minus strand of WTGR01000486.1, from coordinate 9,679 downwards.
CGGCCGGTCCGGAGACCGCACCGCGCGAGGAGATCACGCCGGTGGTCGCCGACCCGGAGGCCCGCGAGGTCGTGGTCGAGACCGCGCGGGTACGCGCGGTCTTCCGGAATCGCGGGGCCTCACCAATCAGTTGGCTGCTCAAGGAGCACCTGGACCGGGAGACGGGTGCGCCGATAGACCTCGTGCCGGGCGAGTTGCCGGTGGTCGAGCTGCCGCCGTTCTCCCTGGTGTTCGAGGACCCGGAGCTGACCGCCCGCGCGGCCGATGCGCTGTATCGGCCCAGCGCGTCGAGCGTCGCGGTCACCGACCGCGCGGAGACCCTGGCCTTCGAGTTCGAGGACTCGTCCGGGTTCCGCATCAGGAAGGAGTACGAGTTCGAGCCGGGCATGCACGGCTACCTCGTGCACTTCCGCGCCACGGCATTCGATGGAGACAGCCGGCTCGCGCCGCGCGTGGCATGGGGTCCGGCGCTGGGCGGGGTGGAGGCGTCGAGCTCGGGAATGGTCTACCGCGAGGGCCCGCGCGGCGTCATCTTCGGCCGCCTCGTGGGTGTCGAGGGCGTGGAGGAAGAGGACATTACGCGGCCGACGTCTTCGGACGTCGTGGCGCGCCCCGCGTACAGCGGGCAGATCGGCTTCGCCGGAGTCGACAATCACTACTTTCTTGCGGTTGCCCTGGTCGGCCGGCAGGAGGCCGAAGTCGCGTATCGCTATGTGCCGCTGCCGCCGCGGACGCCCGACGGATCGGCGCGCGAGCTGATGGCGTTCAGCCTGCGGGCGCCCGGAGAGACCATCGACCTGCCCTTCTTCGTCGGGCCGAAAGAGTTCGACCTGCTGGAGCAGGTGGACGCGGCCCTGATCAGGTCGATCGACTTCGGGTGGCTGGGGTGGCTGGTCGTGCCGCTGCACCGCTCGCTCACCTGGGTCCACGAGTACGTGGGCAACTGGGGCTGGGCAATCATCATCCTCACGATTCTCGTGAACATCGTCATCTTCCCGTTGCGCCACAAGAGCGTCGTCTCGATGCGCAAGATGCAGGAAGTCCAGCCGGAGATGAAGGCGATTCAGGAGCGGTACTCGCACCTGAAGGCCACCGATCCCGACAAGCAGAAGATGAACCAGGAGATCATGGCGTTGTACCGGGATCGCGGGGTGAACCCGGCGAGCGGGTGCCTGCCGATGCTCCTCACCTTTCCGGTTCTCTTCGCCTTCTTCAGCCTTCTCCGGTCGGCGGTCGAGATTCGGGGCGAGCCGTTCGTGGGCTGGATCACCGATCTGTCGGTGGAGGATCCGCTCTACATCACGCCGATCGTCATGGGCGCCTCGATGGTGCTGCAGCAGAAGATGACGCCGACCCAGGCGGACCCGATGCAGCAGAAGATCATGATGCTCATGCCGGTGGTCTTCACGTTCATGTTCGTCTGGGCGCCGAGCGGGCTCGTCCTGTACTGGCTGACCAGCAACGTCATCGGGATTCTGCAGACCGTCGTGACGAATCGGGTCATCGGCCCCCCGAAGACGCGCACCGTGCGGCCGCCCGCCGAACGCCGCGTGAAGAAGGGCGGCCGGGGAACCGGATCCGGAAAGAAGGCCAGGCAAAGTGAGTGACGCACTCGATACGCGGATGGGCGACTTCGTCAGGGGAATCGGCCGGGCGCTGGGCCTGGCGCTCGACGTCGAGGTCGAGCGCATCGAGGACGGCACGCGGGTGCGCCTCGCCGGGGACGGTTCCGAGGTGTTTCTCCAACGCAAGGCAGCGGGGCTCGATGCCCTGCAGCACGTGGTCAACGCCGCGTTTCGGCGCGAGCACGCCGATGGACATATCGTGGTCGACTGCCTGGACTATCGGAAGGGCAAGGACGGCGAGCTGCGCGAGTCGGCGCGGATCCTCGCGCAACGCGCCCGCGACACCGGAGAGGCCCAGGAGATCGGTCCTCTCAACCCCTACGCAAGGCGGATCGTGCATCTGGCGGTCGCCGATCTGGAGGGCGTGTCGTCGGAGAGCGTCGGGGACGCCTTCCTGAAGACGGTGCTCATCACGGCTTCCGAGTGAGGTGATCGGCGGTCTTCCGCCGCTTGTTTACGCACGTTGCGAGCCGGTCGGCCCACAGGCGCGGGCGGCCCGTCCCGCACGGGCGCCCGCCGGGTCAGGACGCGGATGTTCGCCACCGACGACACGATCGTGGCCATCGCGACGCCGCCCGGTCCGGGTGGCGTGGGCATCGTGCGTGTGAGCGGACCAGGCGCGGTCGGCGTCGCGGGCCGGATTCTCTCCACCTCGTCCAGGCTGGCGCCGCGGCGCGCCACGCTGACCGACGCTCTCGATCCCGCCGATCGTCGCCCCGTGGATCGCGTTCTGGCAACGTACTTTCCGGGCCCGCGCTCCTACACCGGTGAGGACGTCGTCGAGATCAGCGGTCACGGGAGTCCGGTGATTCTGCGGCAGATCGTGGCGGCGGCGACCGCGGCGGGCGCCCGATTGGCCGAACCGGGCGAGTTCACCTTGCGCGCCTTTCTCCGCGGCCGCCTCGATCTGGTACAGGCCGAAGCCATCCACGACCTCGTCACCGCGGTTACTCCGCGCCAGGCGCGCATGGCCTTCGATCAACTCGAGGGAACCGCTACCGCGGCAATCGGCGTGCTGGATCGCGTGCTCTTCGACCTCGTGGCGCGGCTGGAGGCATCGCTCGACTTTCCCGATGAGGGCTATCACTTCATCGATGCGCGGGCCGCCGGCGTGGAAGCCGCGAGTCTCGCGGCGCGGGTCCGCGATCTGATTGTTTCGGGGCAACGGGGAAGGCTGATTCGCGACGGTTGCCAGGTGGCTGTGGCGGGGCGGCCGAATGCAGGCAAGTCTTCTCTTTTCAACGCGTTGTGCGGGGCACAGCGGGCCATCGTGGCGGACGCACCAGGGACGACGCGGGATCTCGTGACCGAAACCGTCGATCTCGGGGGCATTCCCGTAACGCTGGTCGACACGGCGGGAATCCGCGCGGCGAGCGAAGAAGTGGAAGCAGAAGGCGTTCGCCGGGCTCGTGCGGCGCTCGTGGTGGCTGCCGCGGTCATCGTCGTTCTCGATCGCTCCCGGCCGCTCGATGCGGATGACTGGGGTCTGCTGGAGGAGACGGCGGCCCGACCGAGGCTCGTCGTCGTGAACAAGCGGGACCTGCGAGCCGCATGGTCGCCGGCGGCGGAGCCGCGGATGGCGGCCTGCCGGCCCCTGCTGGAGACCTGCCTGATCGACGGGAGCGCCGCGGCAGGGGTCCGGGGTGCGCTGCAGCGGGTGATCGAGAGCGGGGCGCCGGTTCGCGACACGCCGGCCATCTCCAACGTGCGGCACATCGATCTCCTCGGCAAGGCGGAAGCAGCGCTCAGCCGGGCGTCGGAGGCTGCGGCCGCGGGTGCTTCGGAGGAACTGGTGCTGGCGGATCTGGAGGAGGCGCGGCGCGCACTCGAGGAGATTTCCGGAAAGCGCACTCCCGATGCCGTGCTCGAACGCATTTTCGAGCAGTTCTGCATCGGAAAGTGAAGCGGAGGGTTGCCGGGTGGAGAGTCGATTCGACGTCATCGTGATCGGGGCGGGACACGCGGGTGTGGAGGCGGCCCGTGCAGCGGCCCGAATGGGATGTCGGGTCGCGATCTGCACGCTGTCCGAGGCGACCGTGGCGCACATGCCGTGCAACCCCGCCATAGGCGGCACGGCCAAGGGTCACCTGGTGCGCGAAATCGACGCACTGGGCGGGCTGATGGGCGCGGCGATCGATGCAACCGGTATCCAGTTCAAGCTGCTGAATCGCAGTCGGGGCCCCGCGGTGCGCTCGCCGCGGGCGCAGGCGGACAAGTGCCGCTACAGTGCGTGGGTCGCGGAGGCGCTACGCCGGGAAGAACGCCTCACCTGGGTCGTCGGCCGCGTTGGGGGCGTGATCGTGCGGCGGGACCGCGTCACGGGGATCGAACTCGAAACCGCCGATGGAGACGCCGGTGGCGAAAGGCTCCACGCGCGAGCGGTCGTGGTGACGACGGGCACCTTCCTGAACGGCCTCGTGCACGTGGGACCGAGGCGTACGCCGGCCGGCCGGGCCGGGGAGCCGCCGTCGCGGCGCCTGGCGGAATCCTTGAAGGCGCTCGGCCTCCCGTGGGGCCGCCTGAAGACGGGGACGCCGCCCAGGCTGCACCGGGGGAGCGTCCGCTTCGAGCGGCTCGCGAAGGCGATGGGAGACGAGCAGCCGGTACCGTTCTCGTTCATGACCGGGCGCATCGACAGGCCGCAGATCGCGTGTCATCAGATGCACACCACGGCGCGCGTGCACGAGATCGTGCGAGCCAACATCGACCGGTCACCGCTGTACAACGGTCAGATCGAGGGAATCGGGCCGCGCTATTGTCCCTCGCTCGAGGACAAGGTCATGCGGTTCCCCCATCACGAACGGCACCAGATCCTTCTGGAGCCGGAGGGCCTCGACGTCGACGAGGTCTATGTGAACGGCTATTCGATGAGCCTGCCGGTCGATGTCCAGGAATCCCTCGTCCACGCGCTCCCGGGACTCGAGGACGCGGAAATGATGCGGCCGGGCTATGCCGTGGAGTACGACTTCGTGCAGCCGACGGCGCTGTCGCGGAGCTACGAGGCGAAGGGCATAGCGGGGCTGTTTCTGGCCGGCCAGGTGAACGGGACGTCGGGATACGAGGAGGCCGCCGGTCAGGGGATCCTCGCCGGTATCAACGCGGCGCGCGCCGTTGCCGGCGAGGAGCCGCTGGTGCTCGGTAGGGACGAGGCGTATCTGGGGGTGCTGGCCGACGACCTGACGACGCGTGGATGCCTGGAACCGTACCGCATGTTTACGTCACGGGCGGAGTACCGACTGTTGCTGCGTATCGACAACGCCGATCTTCGCTTGACGGAACGGGGGCGCGAGGTCGGACTCGTCGACGACCGGCGGTGGGCGCGCTTTCAGGACCGGCGGTCGCGGTTCGAGGAGAACGCGCGGCGGGTGGCGCGGACGACGGTGACGTTGGCGGACGGAAAGCGTGCGCGGGCGTCGCAGGCGTTGCGGCGGCCGGATGTGGAGCTCGATTCGCTGGCCGGGGGGAACGAGTTGCGGCTGGAGGTGGCGCCCGGGGAGGAGCGAGAGGATCTCTGGAGCGTGGAGACGCACTTCAAGTACGCGGGGTACCTGGAGCGTCAAGAAGCGACGATCGAAAGGGCGCGGCGACTGGAGGGCCGCCGTATCCCGGCGTCGTTCTCGTACTCGAACCTGCCTGGGCTGTCCCGCGAGATTGCGGAGCGGTTGACGGAGACGCGGCCGGAAACGCTGGGGCAGGCGCTGCGGGTTCCCGGCGTCACGCCGGCCGCCGTGGCGTTGATTGGCGCCAAGGTGCGTGCGTAGGGAAGAGAGAGTAGTTGGTGGAGGCGGGTCTGACGGAACGGCTGCAGCGGCGGGTCGAGCGGTCGGGGCTGGAGCTGGCGCCGGCGGTGGCCGCGCGGTTGGCGGCGTATGTGGCGTTGCTCCTGCGGTGGAACGAGCGCATGAATCTGACGGCGCTGCGTGGGGATGATCAGGGCCTGGACCGGCTGGTCCTTGAACCGTTGCTGGCGGAGCGGCGCATCCCTCCGGGCGCGGCGGCGCTCGTGGATATCGGTTCGGGTGGCGGATCACCGGCGATTCCGATCAGGATCGTGAGGCCGCGGCTGACCGTGAGATTGGTGGAAGCGAAGGAACGGAAGGCGGCGTTCCTGCGCGAAGCGGTTCGGCAACTGAAGCTGAACGGCGTCGTGGTGGAGCCCTGCAGGTACGAGGAGCTGCTGGACCGCGCAGAGCTGCAGGGCGCTCACGACGTTCTGACCGTGCGCGGAGTCCGGTTGGACGAGCGGGCGGCAAGCTCCCTGGAACGGCTGGTGAGGGCCGGAGGCACGCTGTTGTTCTTCGGCGGAGCCGGCGGGAGGGAGACGGGCGGCTCCGCTGTTCGGGCCCAGGCGGGGCTCGGACACGGATCGGGTCTGGTCGAGGGGAGTGGCCTGGTGGTGGTTCGGAAGAAGGGACCGTAGCGTCCGCCAGGGTTGCCGGCGCGATGTTCCACGTGGAACATTGGTAGCGCAACTGCCCGGTAGCGGGAGCCCGCCGGGTTGATTGCCGAGACGCTGCCCGGGTTTTGTGCCGGCACCAGCCGAAGAGGGAGTTGGGACGGGACATAGGTAGAATCCGCCGCGAGGCGGGATGGAGGTGAGTTCTGAAGGAAGGCAAGGACCGCCTGATCGTGGCCCTCGACGTTCGGAGCCATGGCGAGGCGGAGCGGCTCGTGGAGGAGTTGGAGAACGTCGCCTTTTTCAAGATCGGTCTGCGTCTCTTTCTGGCCGGTGACCTCTACGGACTCGTGCGACGGATTCAGGAGCGTCGGCGCGGCGGGATCTTCATCGACCTGAAGATGGCGGGCGACATCAGCAACACGATTGCGGACTTCGTCGACCACGCAGGGGAGTTGGGCATCAGGTTCGTGACCCTGGCGGAGAGCAGGGATGACGTCTTCACGCGCCACAGTCTGGCCGCTGGCCGGAAGGCGCGCGGAGGGAATCCGTTTCCGCAGTTCCTCATGGTGCCGTTGTTGTCGAGCCTGTCGCCCGCGAATTTCGGGCGGCCGGAGATCAGCGCGGAGGACTACATCGTGGAGCGGGGAGGGGAGATGCTGGCCGCGGGGTGCGACGGGCTGATCGTGTCGGGGGCTGCCATCGGGAGGTGTCGAGCCGCGTTCGGACCCGACGTAACGCTGGTGAGCCCGGGGATTCGTCCGAAGTGGAGCGGAGCGGACGATCACGTGCGCCTGACAACGCCCTCGGACGCGATACGACTCGGCGCGGACTATCTCGTCGTAGGGCGGCCGATTCGTAGTGCGACAGACCCTCGGGCGGCCGCGCAACGGGTGATCGATGAGATCGATGCAGAGTTACGGGCCCTCGATCGACGACAGAGCATCTGAAGTTTGCCCAAAGGGGCGCCTGGGCGTCTGGTTCGGCGGTAACGAGAGGAACCCCTGAGCCCATGGCGCTCCGCCCCAATCGCGGGCTGCCACCGCTGTTCCACGTGGAACAGCGGTTGACCTGGAAGGTAACCGAAGCGTACGATGGCGAAACTTCGAATTCGGTTTGTGCCCGGGATTAGGGCGTTGGACCTAACGAGGTCGGGGTGAGATCGCGCATCTTTGCGATAGCCAACCAGAAGGGCGGGGTCGGCAAGACCACGACGACGATCAATCTCGCAGCGTCGTTGGCGTTGGGCGATCAGACCGTGCTGGTCGTCGACATGGACCCGCAGGGCAACCTGACGAGCGGTGTCGGCCGGAAGGGCGACCATGCGCCCGCCGGCACCATCTACGAAGCCCTGACGTCGGAGTCGACGCCGGTGGCCCACGACTACATCGTGCCGACGTGCGTCTCGGGGCTCTCGCTCCTGCCGTCGGACCACAACCTGACCGGCGCCGAGATCGAGCTCGTTTCCGCCGACCGGCGCGAGCAGCGGCTGCGTCTGCTGCTGGAGCAGGTGCGCGGCCGCTTCGATTACATCCTGGTCGACACCCCGCCCTCGCTGGGGCTCCTCACCCTGAATACCCTCGTGGCCGCCGACGGCGTGATCATCCCGGTCGTGTGCGAGTACTTCGCGCTCGAAGGCCTGGCGGCCCTCACGGCGACGCTGCATCAGGTCAAGGAAGCCTTCAATCGGGATCTGGAGATTGCCGGGGTCGTCCTGACGATGACCGATCTGAGGACGAATCTCGGCAAGGAGGTCGCGGCGGAAGTCCAGGGGGTCTTCGGCAACAAGGTCTTCGAGACGCCGATTCCTCGCAACATCCGGCTGGGCGAGGCGCCGGGCCACGGGCTGCCGGTGATCCTGTACGACGTGCGGTCCAAGGGCGCCGAAGCCTATCTCGCGCTCGCCCGCGAGTTCCTCGCGTGCACGCGCGCCGCGCCCCTGCCGGCGGGAGGCGCGCTCCGTGGCTGAAAAGCGCAAGGCGCTCGGGCGCGGGCTGCGTGCGCTGATCCCGGACGTTCCGGCGACCGAGGCGCAAACGCCGCCGGGCGGTTCCCCCCGGGAGATCGATCTCGACCAGTTGCATCCCAATCCGGATCAACCGCGGCAGACCGTCGACGACGCGAGGCTCGAGGAGCTGGCGCAATCGATCAAGGCGCATGGCGTAATCCAGCCGATCGTCGTCACGCAGCGCGACGGGGTGGCGGGCTTCGAGATCATTGCCGGCGAACGGCGCTGGCGGGCGGCGCAGCGGGCCGGCCTGCTGCGGGTGCCGGTCGTCCTCCGGGAGATGGCGCCGTCGAAGCGGCTGGAAGTGGCGCTGATCGAGAACATTCAGCGTGAGGATCTGAACCCGCTGGAGGAAGCGGCGGCCTACCAGCGGCTGGCCGACGAGTTCGAGATGACGCAGCAGCAGATCGCGGAGGCGGTGGGCAAGGAGCGGGCCACGGTCGCCAACTACCTGCGGCTGCTCGGCCTCCCGGCCGAGGTGCAGACCGACGTCGCGGCGGGCCGCCTGACCATGGGCCACGCGCGCGCCCTGGCCGGGCTGAGCGACGTGGAGCAGCAACTCGCGGCGGCCCGCAGGATCCGCGAAGGCGAGCTGTCGGTACGCGACGCGGAGGCTCTCGTCAAGCGCACCGCGACGCCGAAGCCGGACCGCGCCGCGGAGACGCCGCCGGCCGACGTGCACGTCCGCGCCGCGGAGGAGCGTCTGCGCATCTCGCTCGGCACGCGCGTCAGGATCGTGCAGCGGGGAAAGCGCGGGCGAATCGAGATCAGCTTCACGTCCGAAAACGAGCTGCAGCGCCTGTACGACCTCCTGTCGGACGGGTGACCCGCTTGCCCGCGTAGCGGCCGAAATGTTATAAAAAGCCGTTTGGCCCACGCTGGTTCAACCCACCTACGTTCCAAACGATCAGGTACTGGCGGAAGATGACGGAACAGGCGGCGGCAAATCGGTACGCGCGGGCGCTGTTCGAGGTCAGCCTCGACAGCGGCGACCCGCGGAGAACCGACGGGGACGTGGCGGCGTTTCAGCAGCTCGTCGACGGTCACCCGATACTGGCGCGCGTGGTGCGCAACCGGGCAATCGCGACCGTCGCGAAGCGGGCGATCGTGGAGGCGATTCTCGACAGGACGCCGGAGACGTCGCCGGTCGCCCGGCGGCTGCTCCTGATGCTCGCCGAGCGCGGCCGGCTCCACCTGCTGCCGATGCTGCTGGCGGCGTATCGCGACCGCCTTACGGCGCATCTCGGGATCGTGCGGGCACGCGTGACGACCGCCGCACCGCTGGACGCGGGGCGCGTGGCGTCCATCACCGAGCAGCTCAAGGCGGCGACCGGCCGGCAGGTAACGCTCGAGACGGCGGTGGACGAGAGTCTCGTGGGCGGCATGGTGACCCGGATCGGCGGCACGATCTTCGACGGCAGCCTCGCGCATCACCTCGACCGTCTCAGGCAGCGCTTCATGACGGCGTGACGGCACCTCAGGACCGATGACAATCAAAGCAGACGAGATTTCCAGGATCATCAAGGAACAGCTCGGCGACTACTCCCTCGACGTCGACGTCGCGGAGGTCGGCACGGTCGTGTCGGTCGGCGACGGCATCGCGCGGCTGCACGGGATCGACCGCGCGATGGCCACCGAGATGCTCGAGTT
>WTGR01000530.1 GCA_011523485.1 Acidobacteriota bacterium | reverse complement strand
GGGAATCGAGGACTGCGCCACGCGGCAAGTCCCCAGGAGTTTCGCAAGCGGCTCTTCGGTTAGTCGGTTGCGGGTCTGGGCGACCGACCCTGCCGTGGCCGACAAGCCCGCGAACCTCTCGATTTCGCGCGTTGACCGAAAGGCCGCCGTGCCCATCCGACCGAAGCCAAACCGCCGCTGACACGCCACGAGCCGGCCCGGCGCCGAGGAGTCGTCGTCGTGAGCGCCGCCCCGGTCTGCTGCCTCCATATGGGGCAAAGCCCCGTAGAGGCCGGTAGCCGTGCGCGCGGACAACATCGACAACATCCACGTGGATGCCTGCGGGTGGCCCGGCTGGTGGCGAAAGATCCCGCCAGCGCGTTGCGCCCGACGGGCCCGCCCACCACACATCTACATGCAGACTGTGTCCCGGCGTGGACCTCCCGCTCGAGGCCGGTACCTGCGGCCGGCTGATTTGGCTCGAGAGCACCCGCTGCACCGCCGCCGCAAGTGGCGCCACTGGCTCCTGCAACACGCGCTCAACCCCGTCGAGGTCGCCCTGTCCGCGCTGCTCGACGTCGCCGAGGTCGACGACCCCGAGCACGACGACGCCGAGCACGACGGCGTGCGCGAGGACTTCGGCCAGGCCGTCCCCCTTGCTCGACGAGCTGTCCGCACTCGGCGATCCCTGCCTGCGCTGGTAGCCCGACGAGGCAATCTCCAGCGCGGACCACGCCAGCTGTCCTGCCTGCGGTCACGATCCGCTGGCCCGAGGCATGCTCGGTGGCCGATTGCGCGCATCCGAAGTCGCGGTAGCATCGGCGCCCAGCTACGGGACCTCGCCGACCGCGTCGAGCCACACGCCGTTCACCGCGCCACCACGCCCGGCGGCTGGCGCCGCGAAGTCACGCTGACTCCGCTGCTGGAGGACTGGGACGACTCGGCGTCGAGTGGCTACGGACCCGTCCCGTGACTGGAACCGTTCCCCGGACCAGCGAGCTCGAACACCCCGCGCCGAACCGACCGGCTGCGGTGTCGCGCTCCGTCGCAGGCGCTGTGACATCAAGGGACGCGGAAGCATCGGACACGGAGAGCAACTCTGACATAATCAGTGATCGGAAGAATCATCGGGTCCGGTGGCGCGGCACGGCGCTGGCAAGAGTCGTGCCACCGACGGAGATAGAGGGGCTCCGGTCAGGGAGATCGACGGGAATCGGAAGGTGGCGATGGTGAGGAACGGCATGGAAGAACACGAGACAGAACGGCTTGCTGAAGCGATCGAGACTGCCGGCACGAATATCGAAAAAGGCCTGAACAATCTGGCAGCTGCGATCCTGGAGGCAGCGACGGTCTACCAGTTCGTTCAGCTGTACCCGAAGAAGGACCCGGTGCACGGAGAACTGGAAGCCCAAATCGGCAAACGACTGGAGGACCTGTAGCATTCATCTATGAAGCTCTCCGGCTGCTCAAGACACTCGTCTAGCCTAGCCAGAACGACCTGTCATCGCCGCTGCTTGTCTCCTCCACTTCGTTCCGCTCTTTCGAGTGGAGTGCCAGAACTTCTCAAGCCGCGACGGAACCCTGCGGAACAATCTCGCTGCCCGGCCGGACATGGCGCTCGAAGCGGTGCCGGATTGGATCCCGGCCAGCCGCGCTGACAAGGTCGCGTGGCGAGAGGGACCACACCGGCAGCCGAGGTGTCAAGCCTTGCGGCTACGCCACTTCGTTCCGGCTCTTCGAGTGGCACACCGGCCACCGGCGTGGTGCTCGCGATTGTGGCCGAACGCAGGCGTCCGGCCCTTGAACGGACCGGAGCTCCACCACGTCCTCGAACCGCTCCCTGCTGAAGCCGACGACGACACGCCCCGCCCCGGACCGCTGGACCGCGGCACTGGTTCAAGCCGCGGTTCCGAGGAAGGGGAAGCTCGGCCACGGGAGGACCTGTGACATCATCAGCAGACGAGAAGGATCACGGGGCGGGCGCAGCAGGACAGGGCAGCGCGGGCAAGAAGCGTGCCACGCTCCAGGCTGAGAGACGTTGGTCCCTCGGACCTCTACGGGGTTGCCCGCGGGCTCAACGGCCGCGATCAGACGCTCGGCCTTGCTCAGGCTCCGGAAAACGGCGGCACTGCGGCCGGTATGGTCCCGGCTGCCGCTCCCGCCTGCTGTTGTCACGGATGAGTTGGGGGTGGACGACCGACCTAAAGCCCCAACTCGCCTTGACGCAATCGTGGCACGGCGGAAAGCCCCGGCGCGGCGGAAGGTCATCTTCTGGTTCCATGAACACCCATGGTTCAATAGTCAATCCGCATGCCGTCCGCGTCAACCGCTCGCCCCACTCATGGCAATATAGAAGGTCAACTAGAAAGCGGAACGCATCTTTCGGTTTCGTTAACGTCCAGTCACACCATGACCCAAGTGCAATTGAGCGGGCCGTTAGCCGCTCGACGGCAACCTGCACGTCGTCAATGTTGAACTGCCACACTTTGGCTTCCTGCGTCCGCCATATCCTGACATCAGCCCGATTTGCTAGCTCCGGGAAATCTTGCACCGTCAGTGTCAACACTTCTCGCCCGTTCTCGACCACGGGCGGTTGGTCTTCAAATTCAGAGTCTTGTTTGCCCGGCCAGTCATAGACGAAACTCTGCTCCAGACGGGCCATCAAACGCTGTCTGTAGCGACGGCCAGGACTGCCACCGCACCGCCTTGCAACCAATGCTGCATCACGGCTCA
>WTGR01000735.1 GCA_011523485.1 Acidobacteriota bacterium | reverse complement strand
GACACCTCCCGGGAGCGGGCTCTCATGCGATACCTGCCGTACGCCGCCGCCTCGTCGGAGCCCAACGTCATCGTCGACGGCACGGCGAATGACCGCACGCTGGTCAGGTCCGCTACAAGCGGCCGGGAGAAAAGGACCCGGCCGGCGTTCGTCCGAGGTTGCCGGATCCCGTGGACCGGTCGCCGGTTGCGGCCGAAAGCGGACTGTCGCACACTGTAGACACGCGACGACCGAGCCATGCGACCGATCGGCGACGACGACCGGCGAACCCAGCTCTACCCGCGACCACCGACCCTTCGGAGGCCGGAGGTGTTCCCCGACGCCGAACCGACCGCGCGCGAGACGCAGAGACTGAGTCGCGCGCGGGGACCGGAGGAAACAGGGCGCAACAGCACCACGGTCGCGCTGCGACTGGCGCGCAGTTGCCCCGGCTGGGGCGAACGGCCGAAGAGCTGGGAATTCTACGACGCCATCCGGGCCGAGAAGCCCGACCTGCGGCAGCGGACGATCCTCCACGTCTTCTCCCAGGAAGCCGAGTGGCAAGAGCTCATCAGCGCCTGGGCGGAGGGCGCGTACACGCTGCGCCAACTGGTGGCGGCCCTCCACCGGGCCGGACACGCGCAGTGCCGCGCGGCGAGAGCGCTGAACCGCTGGGCGCTGGCGCCGCCAGCGGAAGGTGAATGACGCCGCCGACCCTGATGCTGCCGCCCCCGGCCGGAACCCTGTGGCAGGCGGTCAGCGAGACCGTGCGCGAGGAGCTGCGGCGCATAGGCGACCGGCAGACGCAGCTCGCCATCGGCGGAGGCTCGATCCTCGCGGCGCGGTGGAAGCATCGGGACAGCTACGACATCGACCTGGTAGTCCGGCCGGACACGCCGCTGGGTATGCTCGCGGAGGCCAACAACCCGGCTGCGCGATTCGAGGCGCGAATGCGCACACTGGGAGGAAGGCCGGCGTTCTATCCCATGGCCCGGCTGTGGACGGTCTCGTTCGACGAGGGCGAACGGAAACTGGACCTGTGGGCGACCGCGCCACTGCTCGGCGAAGGCCAGCAAGCGTGCATGATCGACGGCCGCCTGGAGACAGCGTTGTCGAGCGCGCAAATCCTGCGCGGCAAGCTGGAACGGGCCGACGAGCCGCTGGCGCGAGACGTCTTCGACATGGTCAAGGCGAACGAGAAAGAGCCGGACGCCCTCGAGGCCGCCGTCAACGCGATAAGCCGAGACGCGGCGGAGAGCATCGCGCAGAGCTACCACTGGGCAGCCCCGACAATCGCGGCGGACGCCGAGAACGCACTGCGGGGTATTCCGGAACGCGAACGAATCGAACCGCAACAACTCGGCAACCGGGCGGCGCACGCGATCGGCGACGCCCTGTACGAGATATGCCGAATCCGGACACGCAACGGCGCCATCGAAGTGACCACGGCGACGAACGGTCGAGGCGAAAGGACCGTCCGCATCGAACCGGCCAACGCCGAGCACCACTTCGAGGCCGCAGGACTGAGTGCCCACCTGCATCCGAAGGGACCGGGCGCGAAGGCGCTGCTGGACTACGCGCGAGCAGCGTGCCGGCAGCAGCGCGACAGCGTGGTGTTCGAGGCCGACGCGGACGGAGTGAGGGCGTGGCGAACCGCACAGGCCGGGATGAACCTGACACCAGGAAACGCGGCAGACACCGAGGAGTGATTCGAGACGCATGATGTCGCTATCCTGTGAACGAAGGTCCTCGAAGCGTCTGCTGAGGATGCTGAGGATGCAGCGGCGCAGGGCGATGATGGCGTTGGCCCCGGCAACGGTCCAGCGCATGCCGGGCACGCTCGAGCCGGTCGCCGAGCTGCTTGCATCCGGCCTCGACGACGCCCGACGAGGTCCCTGACCCGGAACTGCGGATGGCGCATGCCGTGGCGGTTCCCGAACACATAGTGGATGCACTTTCGCGCCTCGGGCGTGGTCTCGACATGGACGGACAGCGCGGTGACGACGGCGCACAGCCGGCCGGCGTCGAGTTCGGCACGCCGGTCGCGGGCCCACTGGTTGGCCAAGTCCGTTCCGGGGCCCGTAGATGGCCTTGGCGACGTCGCACAGATGCTGCTTGGCGTGGTAGATGTCAACGATCTCGATGGCGCGGGGAAACGGCTCGGCGGCGATGTTCCAAATCCATGGGGTGCCGTCGCCGATTACGACCTGGCGGTCCGCGGTGTCGAAGCCGCGCCGTATCGCGACGCCGAGCCTGAGTGTCGAGCGCGAGAACCTTGATGAGCCCGTGCTTCAGGAAGTGTAGTGTTGGAAGGAGAGTTGCCGGCAGAGGACCCTGTCGCATGACCCGCGCCGCAAAGCAATGGAGAAGGCGCTCAAGCTGTTGTTGGCGGAGCTTGGATCGGGTGCGATCGTCGTAAGTTGTTGATTCTATTGGTGGGCCGCGCTGGGATCGAACCAGCGACACCCTGATTAAAAGTCAGGTGCTCTACCACTGAGCTAGCGGCCCGAGGGCGGGCCGCGGCCGGGGAGGCCGCGACCCGTCGCAAGCGGGCGGCGGGCCGAGCGCCGCCGCCGGAATCAGTGCACCATCAGCGGCACGCTGGCGGTCAGTGTCCCCCAGTCGAAGCCGAGGTTGCCGTCCTCGATCGCGATGACGAGCTGCTCGGCCGGCGGGTCGAGCTCGCCGACGGTCATGGGGATGTGAACGACGTCGTGCTCCGAGTTGTACGCCGTG
>WTGR01000366.1 GCA_011523485.1 Acidobacteriota bacterium | reverse complement strand
CGTCGCCTGCGGCTCCGATTGCCGGCCAATCGGGCCTGAACGGGAGGTCTTCGCCGCTTCCACGGCGCAGACGCCCGGCTCGGAAGTCGTCGCCTTCGGCGGTGGTCGGCCGCGACCGGGAATGAGGCGCGCACGGACGGTCGCGACAGCACGCTCCCATGGCCAATCAGCAGCCCGCACGCCCCTGGTACCGCGAGGTGAACAGCGAGCAGTGGAAGGCCTTCGCCGCCACCTTCCTCGCCTGGATGCTCGACGCGTTCGACTTCACCATCCTGACGTTCATCCTGATCGACATCCAGCAGAGCTTCACCGTCGACCGCGCGCTGGCCGGCGCGCTGGGCACGGTGACGCTGATGTTCCGGCTCGTCGGCGGGCTGGGGGCGGGCATGATGGCCGACCGCTACGGCCGGAAGCCGCCCCTGATGCTGTCGATCCTGTGGTTCTCGCTGTTCGCGTTCCTGAGCGGCTTCTCGACGTCGTACGCGATGCTCTTCGCCTTCCGGGCGCTGTTCGGCATCGGGATGGGCGGCCCGTGGGCGGCCGGTATGCCGCTGGCCCTCGAGCAGTGGCCGGCGCGGCTGCGCGGGCTGGCGTCCGGACTGCTGCAGGGCGGCTGGTTCTGGGGCTACATGCTGGCCGCCCTGACGTTCCACTACGTCTATCCCCTGTTCACCGGCCTGCCGGATCCGCTCAGCGACGCCGACGGATCGACGCTCGGCTGGCGCGTGATGTTCTGGGTCGGCGTCGCACCGGCGCTGCTCGTGCCCTGGATCCGGTCGGGGATCAGCGAGAGCCCGGTCTGGCTGGAACGCCGGCGCCACCTGCGGGAGGCAGGCGCCGAGAGCGCGGCCGAGCGCGTGTCGATACTGCAACTGCTCCGGCCCGACCTGTTGTGGGCCACCGTGCAGGCGTCGATCCTGATGGGCGCGTTCATGTTCTCCTACTACTCGCTCAGCTTCTGGTACCCGACCTTCCTGCGCGAGGTGGGCCGCGAGCCCCTCGGCTACCTCCTCGCGTTCAATCTCGGCGCCGTGGTGGGGATGGCGCTCTGGGGACACGCCTCCGGGACGCGGCTCGGCCGGCGGGGCGCGGTGGCGGCGGCGGCTCTGACCGGCGTGGCGGCGATTCCGGCCTACGTCGGCGCGACGGGCGACGCAGCGCTCGCCGTCGGGGCGGTCGTCATGGGCGCCTCGGGAGGCGGCATCTGGGGGATGGCCCCCGCGTATCTCACGGAACGGTTCCCCACCGCCGTGCGCGGCGTCGGTCCCGGACTCTCGTACCACGTGGGCGCGGCGCTCGGGTCGCTGACGCCGTTCGTCCTCGGGCGGCTGCAGGATGGCGGAATGACCACCGGGTCGGCGATGATGGCCTGCATCGCGGCGTCCGGCCTGCTCGTGGCCGCGGTCGTCTGGCTGGGGCCCGAGACCCGCGGGCGCAGATTCACGGCGACCGAGGCGTAAGGCGTGCCGCATGGAACCGTTCTCTACCCGGCTGCGCGGCGAACGGCCGCGGGACGACCGCGGCAGACACCGGGGCGATAGCCAGCCGACAACGAATCAACCACGGGAGCAAGAGATGTCGAAACAACACGGGCGGGCGCGCGAGCGCCTCTGGACGATAGTCGCGATGCTGGCCGCCTCGTTCGCCGGCGGTGCGGCGACCAACCTGTCGATGTCCGGCGGGGTGCAGGCGCAGGGGACGGCAGGCGTGGTCACCGCAACGCAGGTGAATCTGGTCGACGGCGCGGGACGTCTGCGCGGTGTGCTTGCCGGCAGCGACCCCGGGGGACTCGCGTCGATCACGCTCTACGATCAGGCGGGCCAGGTGCGCAGTACGTTCGGCGTGGAGCCCGACGGAACGCCGCTCATCCAGCTCAACGGTCCCAATGGACAGACGCGGTTGCGCGCCACGGTCCAGGGCCGCGACGCCATCGTCGTCGCCGGGGCCGAAGCCGAGGGGCAGGGACTGTTCGGCGCGGTCCAGGGCCGGCCGATCCTGACCCTCGGCGACGGGGCGCGCGGTCGCCTGCAACTGCATCTGACGGCCGAGGGCCTGCCCCGCCTGGCGCTCGCCGACGGCGCCGGACAGGAAGCCGCGTCGCTGGCCGTCGGCAGCGACGACATGCCGCAACTGGCGCTCTCGGCCGGCAACCGGCGACGGGCCGTCCTGACCGCGGTCGGCGACGCCACGGTGCTCAACCTCGGCGGCTCGACAGGCACGCGCCTCGTCGCCGGCGTGGCGGAGGACGGCGCCCCGAGCATCATCTTCCTCGACGGGCAGGGGGCATTCATGGCCTCGCTCGGCGAGGTCGGTAACGGGCGCCTCGGATTCGTCGACGCCGCCGGCGAGGTCACCGACGTCACCTCCCGGTAGGACCAGCGGCGCGGCGCGAGACGCGGGACCCGGCCACGAACCGGCGCTCCTCGACGTGCTATTCTGCGCGTCGCCGGCAAGCGCCGGGCAAGGCCGAGCGGCACCGGGTGTCGCCGGCGCGTTACCGGGTTCCCTGCTGGCGCGTGGAGTTCGCACGCGAACGGCCAGAACGAACCCTTCGTGCAAGAGAGGTCAAGTCATGCGATTCGCCGACTTCCGCCGCGTTCTCTCCGTGCTGATCGTTCTGCTTCTGGTAGCCGGCGGCGCCGCCGCGCAATCGTCCGACGACGGCGAACGCCCCCGCCGCATCGCCCTCTGGGGATCGTCGGTCCCCAACGGCACCGG
>WTGR01000338.1 GCA_011523485.1 Acidobacteriota bacterium | reverse complement strand
TGCATCACTTCCCCCACGGCCATCCGGCCTGTCGATAGATGTTGCGCAGCGTGCCGGTCGGGATGTCCTTGCGCGGGTGCTGAACCGTGACCCGACCGGGCCGGTTCGGGTGCGCGAATTGCTAGTGGTTGCCGCGCACCTGCGTTCGCTTCCACCCGGCCCGCTTGTGCCGCTCGATGACCGCCGCGCTGTCCATGTATGCACTATACACACGGCAGCGAATGATCAAGCGTTGGCGGGCCTTTTTGGTCGCCCGATAGCGAAGCCTTCGTGAACGAGGAGCGCGAGAGTTACGCCCCGACGGCCGGATCGCTTCTCGCTTTGCTGTAAGCTATTGTACAATAGAAGTTTAGTGGAGTGCGTGGGCATGCTGTTACCAGAATCCCAGTCCCAATTCCGTGGCGCGCCCACCGGGCGGTGCGCGCCCAATGGGACCAGGATGCTCCAGCCGGGTCGGGGCGAGTCGCGGCCAAGTCCGTTGACGCGGGCTCCGGTTTTCCACAGAATTCAGCATGCGTTGGGCCGAAGTTCAGCGGATTCTCGCTGAGTGCCGGGTTTGCGCATACGGGACACGCCCGAGAGCAGGGCAGGGAGGGAGAGTCCTCGATGAAGAAGCTGATTCAGGCAGCACGTTCGGCGTTCGGCGTCCGAACCCGTCCTGCGCCGCCAGCTTCCGACGAGTCCAAGCGACGTGAGACGGACAGGCGGATCGTGTCCAACCTGAGCAGCGGAAACGTTCGACTGCAGCAGGGTCAGTTCACAACTCGCGAAGACATCGATCGCGAGCGTGAGCAAGTGCTGGCGCGTAAGCTCTGACCGATGCCGTCCGAGTTCCCGTCTATCTCGGCACTCACCGAGAGCTACGAGACCGCGAGATGGCCAGCGTGGCCGACAAGCTGCCCAAGTGGTTCGGCCGCGGGGCCAAGCGCGCGTTGCGCGAGACGACGCAGCGACGGATAGCGCTGGCTGCACCGGGCGCACCCGGCGCGCAGTTCCTCGATGGCGTGCCAGAGCAACACGGTCTGATGGCAACTGATGGCAACGGAGGCTCGGAAGGAGGCCGCCTGATCACGTCTACAGGCCGACCCGAAGGGCTTGACGATTGCTCCGCACCGGACGGAGGGAATCCGCCATGACCGGAGATACTACGCTGTTCGCTCACATTATCCCCATGTTCACCAACCAGACAGAGCGGGCCGCCACCGAGGCCCTGGGATACATACTGGCGGAATCGGAGACTGTCAGACGCGGGGTTGAGCAACTGGTAAACGATGGCGGCACCGCCATTGACAGGATCACGCAGGTCCACACCGAGGTAAGAGGAGAAGATGGTGAGCGCGTGGACCTGGTCGGTTTTGACGACAACGGATCCGAGAGGTTGCTTGTTGAGTTGAAGTTCTGGGCAGAACTCACGGACAAGCAACCCAACACGTATCTGGAACGATTGCCGCAACGCGGTCCGGCGGTACTACTCTTCGTTGTACCGCAAACCCGTGAGAAGTACCTCTGGACAGAGGTGTGCCGGCGAGCAGCGGAAAAGTACAGGCTGGTGCCGTCCCAGGAAGCTGTCGGCTTGCGCAGCACGGCTCTCGCTAGCGGCGGACGCCGATTGATGATGACCAGTTGGCCGGTGTTGCTCGATAGTATGACATCGGCGGCTCGCAGTGCAGGCGACGGGAAAGCGGACTCGGAAATCACCCAATTGAGAGGACTCACTGAGAGGATGGATATGGAGGCTTTCCCGCCATTGGTTTCCGAGGAATTGAAGACGGCGATCCCGCGCCGGATTCTGGCCCTGATGCGACTCGTGGACGGTGCCGTGGCACGCCTCGATGCCACTGGACTGGTGAAATCTCCGAAGAAGTCCCAGCCCTACGGAGGCGGTCATGGATGGTGGCTGCACCTCAACGGCGAGCGTGTGTGGTTCGGCATCTACTGGATGCAGTGGGCTGAGCACGGCGCCTCTCCATTGTGGCTGTGGCCGGAGGAGCAGGAGGCCCGCAGTTCGTTGCGAGCCCATCGTGGCGGCCCCTACAGCCCCGATAACGAACACTTCCGGATCGATCTGCCGATTGGCGAGAACCATGACACGGTGCTGAACGAAGTGGTAGCTCAACTGGAGCGGATTGGGAATCTGTTTGGGGCTCCGGGCGGGAGTCTGTAAGGTAGAGTGCTTCAATCCGCTTCTTCGGATGAGCACAACGCGAGCCGACCGCGCCGCCATCCGCAGACCGCGCTGCCCCGGCCCGCGGCCTTGGCGCTTGACGACGGGCTCATCCGCCGGGAGCGGACGTTCTTCGACTAGGGCACGCCGCGTCCGGAGCCCGACGGAGCCCCGGAACGCGCACGGCCGACTACAATAGCCCGCCGTGGACGGCGAATCGACAGCGGCGACCGCAGACACGATGATCCCCCGCGCCGGCATGCTCGCCACCGTCCGCAACCGGCGCGGCGTGGTCGCGGCTGTCGAACCCTTCGACGGCGAGACGGGGCGCCTCCACCTCGTACATCTCGAGTACACCGACGATCACGCGCCGGCCGAGGAGCGCCTCCTGTGGGAGCTCGAGCCGAGTCGCCATCTGGTCCCACCGAACGCCCTGCCGGATCCGGCGCACGCCGGCGGTCCGATGCCGGCAGAGGACTTCGACGCGCTGCTGCGGGCGGCGCGGTGGACGGCGCTGTCGCCCTACCTCGACCCCGGGGACAACGACGGGCGCACTCGCCGAGAGCCGATCGCGAGCCCGTTCCACGGCGGCGTACGCATCGAGAGCTACCAGCTCGTGCCGCTCCTCAAGGCGTTGCGCATGCCGCGGGTCAACCTGCTCATCGCAGACGACGTCGGCCTCGGCAAGACCGTCGAAGCGGGCTTGATCCTCACCGAGCTGCTGTTGCGCCGCCGCATCCAGCGGGTCCTGGTCCTCACGCCGGCCTCGTTGCGCCAGCAATGGCGGGAAGAGCTGTGGGAGAAGTTTGCCCTGCGGTTCGAGGTGGTCGACCGGCAGGGGACGGAGCGCCTGCGCCGCGGGCTCGGCATGGACGCCACGCCCTGGCGTTCGTTCAGCCGCATCGTCGCCTCGTATCACTACCTGCGGCAGCCCGACGTGCTGGAGCAGTTCCGGGCCGCCTGCCGTACGCCGGAAGGCTCCCCGCACCTTCCCTGGGATCTGCTGATCGTCGACGAGTGCCACAACCTGATGCCCTCGCCCTTCGGCGAGGACAGCGATCTGTGCGGCATGCTGCGGCTGGTGGCCCGGCGGTTCGAGCACCGCCTCTTTCTCTCCGCCACTCCCCACAACGGACACACGCGCTCGTTCACGGGGCTCCTGGAGATGCTCGACCCGGTGCGCTTCTCCCGCACCAGCGAGATGGGTCCCGCCATGCGGGAGCGGATAGAGGACGTGGTGGTCCGCCGGCTGAAGCGCGACATCAACGCCCGGAGCACGACGCCGCGCTTCTGCACCCGGCTTCCTCCGAAGGCGCTCCCTCTCGATACCGACCCGCGCGAAACCAGACTTTCGACCGCCTTCGACGCTTTCCGCACCGCCATCCGCGCCCTCGTGTCCAGGGGGCCGGCTCCCAGACGCCGGACCGGCGCGTTCGCGGTCGAGATCCTCGGCAAGCGGCTGCTCTCCTGTCCCACGGCGTTTGCGGACTCCTGGAGTCGGGCGCGGCAGGGACTGTCCGGTGCAGAAACGGCTACCGAGAAGGACGTGGCGACGGCGGAACGCACCCTGCGCCAGGAGACCGGTGACGACCGCGAGGCCCAGCAGCGCGAAGCCACCGCGGCGACCGTTGCCGGCGCCTGGCTCCGAAACCTCGCCGACGAGCTGGCTGCCCAGATTCGCGACATCGATCGCGCGCTCGAAAGCCTCGGATTCGACCTGGACGATGCCGCGACTACGGAGCAGACGCCCGTGGCCGATGCGCGGTTCGACGCGCTCGTGACGCTCGTCGAACGATTGCTGATCCAGTCCCCGGGTCGCGCCCGCGACGGTGCGGGGGACGAACCCGCGTTCCGGGCCGACGAACGTCTGATCGTCTTCACGGAGTACAAGACCACCCTCGACTACCTGGCCCGCCGCCTCCGGGAACACTACCCCGATGATCGCGTCCTCACGCTGTTCGGCAGCGGCGGCCCCGGCGGCATGGACCAGAGCGACCGGGAGCACGTCAAGGCCGCGTTCAACGATCCGGCGTCGCCGGTGCGGGTGCTCGTGGCCACGGACGCCGCCTCCGAAGGCCCAACCTGCACCGCACGGCCCGCTACCTGCTGCACTACGACTGCCCCTGGAATCCGTCGCGGCTGGAGCAGCGCAACGGCCGCATCGACCGCTACGGGCAGGCCCGCGACGTGACGGTGCATCACTTCGCGAGCACGGCCGATCCCGATCTGGACTTTCTCGATCACGTGATACGCAAGGCGGACGAGATACGCGAGGATCTCGGTTCTCTCAACGAGGTCTTCGACCGCGCGGTGCACCGCCGCCTGGTTCGCAGCGAGGACGCGGCAACGGTACGGGCGGATCTCGATCGGGACACCGCGAGCAGCCGCGGCAGCGCGGACTTCGCGGCGGACGGGACGGTCACCGCGGCGGATCAGGAGGCGCGCGAGGCAGCGGTGATAGAGGCCATGGCCGGCGAAATCGATCTCGACCCCGACGCCCTGCGCGATGCACTCGAAGCCGCCCTCGCCGTTCCCGCCGGCCGCCCGCAGCTTCGGGCCGATGCGGAGTCCGGCTTCTCTCGCGTGCTGCACCCCGATCTCGCGGGTTGGCGCGACGTCATCGACGAGGCCGTGCGCCGCCCGTCGTCCGCCGGCGGATACGGGCCGATTCCGCGGCTCGCTTTCAGTACGGAGCCGTTCATCGAGCGGCTCGGCCCGTTGAGCGTGTTCCGTCCCCGGCAGGATGCGCTGCTCGTGCATCTGGCCCACCCCCTGATGCAACGGGCGCTCGGCGTCCTCACGCGGAGCCGCTATCCCGGCGCCAACGAGACGTCGCGCTGGACCGTGCGTTCGGGCCCGGTTCCCGCCGGCGCCGACGCGGTCATCCTGCTCAGCATCGAGGAGCTCGGCGTCAACGAGTTGCGCGAGACGTTCCACCGTTGGGTGCGGACGCTGGCCCTGCCTGTTCGCGACGGTCTTGCCGGCGATCCGTTGCCGCACGTTCCGGCTCTGGCCCTGCGCGGCGCCCGCTGCACGGACGATCCGAGTGAACGGGAACGCGCGGGCGACATCTTCGACGACGCCCGAGCCGACCTGCAGGCAAGGCTGCGCCGCTACCGGAACGAACTCACGGAGCGTTTGCGCCGCCAGCTTCGCGCGGACGGCGAAGCCGCGCGCAGTCGCGAGGAGGAACGCTACCGGCAACGTCAGGGCGAGGTGTCGGCGCTGATCGAGCAATCGACGGTGGCGCGGCTCACGCGCGAGATCGAGGACCTCACCCGGAAGACGAGCCAGCGCCGACTCTTCGACGAGGACGAGCGCCTCGCGGCACTCGAACATTCCATCGAGGAGAAGCAGGACGAGCTCGTGCGCCGCCGCCGGCACTACGAGGAGATCCGCGACCAGTTGCAGCGGGAGCGCAAGCGCGTGCTCGACCACCTCCTGCCGGCCCGCTTCGCCCTGGCCGGTCAGGCACAGGTGTTTCCGGTCGCGGTGGAGATCCGCCTGCCGGCGCCGTCACACTGAGCGAACCGATGCCGGGGACGAAGTCGGACCGAACGGGAGAGAAGGCCGCCCTGACGAGCCTGCCCGGCTGGGATCGCCTGCGGCACGGCGGGCTGCTGCTGGACGGCATGCGCCTCGCCACCCTCGCCCGACAGGCACCCGCCCCGCTCGATGCCTGGACCGAGCGGCAGCTTCGACAGCGCGCCGGTGCGATGCTGGACGGCGACGGCGAGGCGTCGTCCTTCGTCGCCTTCGTGCTGGAGCAGGTGTGCGGCCTGGATGCATCGACCGGCGTCTGGACGCGCGGCAGCCGTGTGGCTTCGAACTGGGGACGGCGCGCGGTCACCGGGGAGACCGTGAAGCCCCGCCACCTGTGGCAGGGCCGGGACGGCGGGCGGCTGCCGGTGTTCATCGACGACGGCGGCCGCCTCGGCATCGGCAAGAGCCGTCGCGCCGTAAGCCGGGTGGTCGGCTGGCTGCGCGCCGGCGGCGAGCATCTGGCCCTGGTGACGAACGGCCGGCAGTGGCGTCTGCTGTTCGCCGGGCTCGACTACGACGCCTGGTGCGAGTGGGATCTCGACCTCTGGTTCGAGGAGGGCGAGTTGTCGCCGCAGGTGACCGCGCTCCGCACCCTGCTGCGGGGCGAGCTCTGGACGCCGGAGACCGAGGGTGCCGAACCGCCGCTGCTGCAGGCGGTCCGCGACACCCGCAAGGGGCAGGCCGAGCTGTCCGAGGTGCTCGGCGAGCGTGTCCGCGAAGCGGTCGAGATTCTGATCCGTGCCCACGGGGATGCCCTGTCGTCCCTCGGGGAAACGGACGACATCCGGGAGTACGTCGAGTACCTGGCCGAGGATGCCGGCGCCCCCGCGCCCGACGCCGACGAGGTCAGGGAGATGTTCGGGGCCAGCCCCGCCGAGATCTACCGCGCGGCGTGCCGGGTGGCGATGCGCCTGGTGGTGATCCTGTTCGCGGAGTCGCGCGACCTGCTGCCGCGTGACAACCCCCTCTATCACCAGAGCTACGGCCTGCACGGCCTGCTGGAGAGGCTCGAACGCGCGGCGGCGCGCGGTGGCAGCCTCGCGGGCAGCTTCGGCGCATGGCCCCGCATCCTGGCCCTCTTCGCTCTCGTCCGGGAGGGCTCCCATCATCCGGATCTGCCGGTGACCGCCTACGGCGGCGACCTGTTCGCACCCGGCGCTGTGGACGCGGAGGACGGCGTGTCCCGAGCGCTCCGCGTGTACGAACAAGCCTGCCTCCGGCACGAGGTGATGCCGGACCGCGACGTCCACGAGATGCTGAAGCTCCTGACCCGGACGACGATCCGAATCCGCCAGGGCAGGTCCAGCATCGCGGCCGTCGTTCCCGTGGACTTCTCCGATCTCTCCTCCGAGTACATCGGCATCCTGTACGAGGGGCTGCTCGACTACGAGCTGAAGATCGCGCCCGCCGGCGACCCGGTGATCTTCCTGTCGGTGGGCGACCAGCCGGCGCTGCCTCTCTCGCGCCTGGAGGCCATGGACGACGGCTCGCTGCGGACCCTGTTCGAGAGACTCAAGGAGAAGTCCGGTGTTACGGACGATCTGCCGGAGAAGGAAACAGCGGAGGACGACGCCTCGAACATCGATGAGAATACCCGGGAAGAGGAAGAGTCGCGGCTTTCCGCCGCCACGGAGGCTGTGCCGTCCCCGGCCGGCGCACCGGAACACGCCGCCGGCGCGGCGGACGAGCGCCAGCGGAACCGAACGCGCGCCGAGGCGTGGGCGCGCCGCGCCGTGCAGGCGGCCCGTCTGCTCACGAAGCTCCGCGGACGGGATACGCCCGAGCGCCGACTCGCGTTCGAGCAACGCCTCGCCGCCAAGGCGCGGCAGCTCGTCGCCCGCGTGGTCCTCCCCGGCGAGTGGTATCTCGTCCGCTGGGGCGGTACGCGCAAGGGTTCCGGCAGCTTCTACACGCGGCCCGGCCTCGCGGTACCAACCGTGCAGCGGACGTTGCGGCCGCTCGCCTACGACCCGCCGGCCGGCGCGGACGGTCAGCCCGACGTCGACGCCCCCCCGGCCCGCTGGACACCGAAGCCGCCCGAACGGATCCTCGACCTGACCGTCTGCGACCCCGCCTGCGGGTCCGGCACCTTTCCGCTGGCCGCGCTGCGCTTCCTCACCGACGCCCTGTACGCCGCGCTCCAGCATCACGGCCGCCTCGAACCGGACGGCGACCGGGTGCTCGTGCGCTTGCTCGGCATCGGGGACTCGAACGATGCGTCGGACCACGACGAAGCCGCCGAGCGGGGTTCGCCACGCGGCGCCGCCCGCGGCGAACCCCGCCTCGCCGACGAGCTGATCCCCTGCCGCCCGGACGACGACCGCTTCGAGCCGCGTCTCCGGGCGGTGCTGCGGCGCCACGTCGTCGAACGCTGCATCTACGCCGTCGATCTCGACCCCCTGGCGGTGGAGCTGTGCCGCCTCTCGCTGTGGATCGAGACCATGGATCGCACCCTGCCGTTCGGCTTCCTCGACCACAAGATCAAGTGCGGCAACGCCCTCATCGGCGCTTGGTTCGATCAGTTCCGCCACTACCCGGTGATGGCCTGGAAGAACCGGGAAGGCGGCGACCGGAACCACGCGAACGGCGTCCACTTCGAGAAGAACGCCCGCACGCAGGCGATCAAGACGTTCGTCAAGGAGAGGCTGACGCCGAACCTGAAGCGCTTTCTCGGCGGCGCGACGCTGTTTCAGGCGGACCTGCTGGAGCAGGCCGCCGTCGCGCACGACGAGGCGCTCGCGGTGCTGGAGCGCATGCACGCGATGCCGGTGCACGACGCGGCCGAGCGAGCGCGCCTGTACCGCGACGAGCTGGTCGGATCGACTACGTGGCGCGCGCTGAAGGAGGCGATGGACCTGTGGTGCGCCTGCTGGTTCTGGCCGGCCGACCAGATCGAGCACGCCCCGCTGCCGAGCTCCTTCGCGGAGCCGCCGGCAGAGACATGGGCGGTCGCCCGGCGGGTCGCCGCCGAGATGCGGTTCTTCCACTGGGAGCTGGAGTTTCCGGACGTGTTCCGAAAGGCCGGGTCCGGGTTCGATGCGCTGCTCGGGAACCCGCCGTGGGACATCGCCAAGCCGGTCTCGAAGGAGTTCTTCTCGAACCTCGACCCACTCTATCGCTCCTACGGCAAGCAGGAGGCGCTAGACAGGCAGACCGCCTGCTTCGCCGATGCCGCCGTCGAACGCGACTGGCTCGACTACAACGCCCGCTTCCGCGCGCAATCGAACTTCACGAGCCACGCCGCGAGCCCCTTCGGCGACCCCGAGGAGAACGCCGGCAGCCAGGATCGCTTCGTTGTCGTGCGGGGCGGCAAGAACCTGGAGGTTCACGAACGCTGGCGGCAGGCCCGCGCCCGCGCCGCCGGTTTCGGCGACCCCGCCCATCCGTTCCGCCATCAGGGATCGGCGGATCTCAACCTCTACAAGCTGTTCCTCGAGACCGCCCACGCGCTGTTGAAGCAGCCGGCGCCGCCAGAGGATGGCGCACGGTCCGGAGCCGCCGATTGGCGGGGCGGCCGGCTCGGATTCGTCGTTCCCTCCGGCCTGTACTCGGACAACGGCACCGGCGCACTGCGGGACCTGTTCCTGGAACGCTGCCGGTGGGAATGGCTGTTCGGCGTCGAGAATCGTGACAAGGTCTTCCCGATCGACAGCCGCTACAAGTTCAACCCCGTCGTCATCGAGAAAGGCGGCGCCACCGCCGCGGTCCGCACCGCCTTCATGCGCCGCAACCTGGACGACTGGGAGCGCGCCGGCGACTTCGCCACGTCCTACACCCTGGCGCAGATCAAGCAGTTCAGTCCGAAGAGCCGCGCGATTCTCGAGATCCAGTCGCAGCGCGACCTGGAGATCCTGGAGAAGATCTACGCCAACGCCGTGCTGGTCGGCGACGAGGGACCCGACGGCTGGGGCATCGGTTACGCCACCGAGTTCCACATGACGAACGACTCGCATCTCTTCCCGCCCCGCCCGCGGTGGGAGGCGAAGGGCTACCGGCCCGACGAGTACAGCCGCTGGCTCCTGGGCGACTGGCGGCCCATCGAGGAATTGTGGGAGGAGATGGGCATCGATCCGACGCGGCCCGTGCCGGCGGAGATCGAGCTCGAAGAGTGGCTGTTCGACACGACCGCCGGTCCTGAACGCCGGGACGCCGAGACGCGGTTCGTGCACGGGCACTGGCTGAAGCCGGGCGATGTTGCACGCACCGAGTGGCGCTCGCGTTGCGCGCAACCGCCGTACGACCGGCTGCCGATTCCGCGGGCGGCCCTTCCCCCCGGCGTAATCCTCTCCCGCGAAGGCGATTCGTGGATGCGGGTGAAAGACACCAAAGGCACAGCACTTCCTCTGTATCAGGGGATCATGATACAGCCGTTCATGCCGAGCGCACGTGGTTGGTTAAGTGGAACGGGGCTTCGGGCAAAGTGGGATTACAGTGATTATCGGCACCCGGTCTGGAACCCGCAATATCTCATGGCTCTATCGGACGTCCGCGGTCGAGAAGACTTGGCCCCGGCGGCCCCGGTTCTGAGAATCGGCTTTCGGGACGTATCAAGAGACAGCGATGTCCGGTCTTTCATGGGCGCACTGCTTCCCGCATTCCCTTGCGGCAATTCTGCGCCTGTCCTTTGTTGTGATGACGATGCGAATAGCACTCCGCAGACGATCGCGTTTCTCAATTGCTTTGTATTCGACTGGCAGATTCGGCGGCGTGGCGGCGCTGCGCACTTGAATTGGCACATGCTGGCGGACATGGCGCTTCCGGCGCCCAGCTCCACAGGGGCGGCACGGCCGGGGAGAAGCGTTGTGAATCTCACAGCCCGTTTGAATCTCCATCTACCGACCTACGCGCCGGCTTCTATAGTAGTGACTGACCGCTGCCGCGGTGCGTTGAGTCCGGGCGAGAGAAACCGCCTGCGCCCGACAATTGACGCAATAGCTGCCGTCATTTATGGTCTTCGCGCCGATGAACTCACGCACATCTTGTACGATGTCGACTTACCTGCGTCCCTTCTGACTGCCGGAAGCAATCGCACCCTTGACGTCCGAGGCTTCTGGCGCGTTGACCGAGACCTGGATCCTGAGCTTCGCCACACCGTCCTGACGCTCGTCGCCTTCCACGATCTCGAATCCAGCATCCAGGCCGCCGGCGGCGACCGCAATCAAGGCATCGAGGCGTTCCTCGCCCAGAACGACGGCGAGGGCTGGATGCTCCCGGAGTCCCTGCGCCTCGCCGACTACGGCCTCGGCCACGACGAGCGCGCCCGTCAGCCCCAACCGGTCGCCAGCCGTCTCGGCCCGCGCTTCTACGACTGGCAACTCGTCCAGAGCGCCGACGAATCCTGGCGCGAATGCCACTTGCACGCCCGCAACCTGCTGGGTGAACACGACTATGCGCTGCGCATCGTCGATCTGATCGAGCGGCGGATGGCTGACGGAGAGGACTACCTCGGCCACCTCACGGACCGGTTCACGCGCGATCTGCTCGGAGACGGCGGCTACGTGACGGCTCTGGTCGAGATCCGAGCGCGGGAGATCCTGTACGAAGGCAGCTACTGGGCGACGGTGACCGACCTTCGCAACGGCGGCCATCTGGACGACGGCAGCTACAACCAGCTTCTCGACCG
>WTGR01000767.1 GCA_011523485.1 Acidobacteriota bacterium | reverse complement strand
TGGCGGTACGGCTCCCACTCCGGAGCGTACGAGAAACGTCTGGGCACGGCCGCAGCCTACCCCCGCGAGTCGGTCCCCGGCAAGGGGACGAGCTGGCTGTCGGGCTCGGGCATCAGGTCCTCGAGCAGCTGCTCGACGATGTCGTCGGGAGGACGCTGCTCGACGGAGAGCTGGTCGAGGTGCGACTGCGCGAGCGCGCGCAGCTCGTCCGGACCCGCCCCGGGACGGCTCTTGATATACGGGATCACGATCTGGCGCAGCTGAACGAGGGTGTGGCCGGTGCTGCCCGCCCGCGGCCAGAACCGACGGGGCCCTGGGGTGGCCTCGCCGCTGATGAAGCGCGCCGTAGCCGACGCGCGAAGCTGCGGCAGCGCGGTCTGCAACGCCTCGGTGACGAGCGCCGAGCGTGTCGTCTGAAGAGAGACCGCCAGGGCGTCGAACTGGTGCGCGAGCTGTACCGGCAGGAACACCACAACGCGTTTCTTCTGGGCCATCGAAGCCTCCCTGAAGGCCCCGGCACAAGCGTGCGCCGGGGCAGCTGGGACACGCGCGGAAGTATAGCGACGGTGACAGGTCACCATGACATGGTCTCCGGCGCGGCGCGCCCGGATGAAATACGCACCTGTACCCTAACCGGTGCACCAGTCCAAACAGGGACCGGTCCCAGTCTCCGAGAGGGCCTTTTTCGTAGGGCCCTCTAAAACCTCGGTAACAGGTGCGTGTCTCGGTAACAGGTCACAGTTTGCGGTCGATCGCCTTGCGTCTATTGACGGTGACAGTAACCGGTGCTCGAGGCCGGTACGTTTTTGTGGCCCGGCGCGTCGCCGGTCCCGTTTTCGGGAGTGTAACAGTGACCGGTGCGTAATCGAGGGTCTCATTACGCTGGCTGGTTGAAGCCGGGTGAACAAACCCGGCTCTGCAAGAAACGGCCGTACGACGGTACGACCGTACGGAAAGGGAGCGACCCCCATCGGGGGGTCGCTCCCTCCTTATTTTTCCCTCCGGGAAGGGCGAGTACCGAGACTGTCACCTGTCACCCACGCAAAAATGGGTGACAGGATTTTGGAGAGGCTCAGGCACCGGTGCCCGAGGAAGCCGGGTTCTGTACCCCAGTTCGGCCTGGGAGTCTGTAACCGGGACCGGTCACCAGTCTGTGACCGGGCACAAACGGAATCGGAGAATCCGGGTGACCGGGCACAGTCTCCGGCGAGGGCGCCGGAGAGGAGCAGCGAAAAGCCGCCGAAGAGCGGCGGCAACGAAGGTCGCAAGAGCCGCCGGGAGGCCCGGCGGCAGAGGTTCAGAGAGCGGCGCCGGCGACCGGCGCCGCACCCCAGAGGGCGAAGCGGCAAGCGCCGGGAAGTCGCCAGGGGACGGTGTTCAGCCTGTGACGCGAGGTAGCGGCGAGCCGGCGAAGAACGAGACGGGGAGGCGGAGAATGGAGAGCGAACGCGACGCGCGCGAGGTGATCGAGGGCGGCGAACGCGAAGCGCGGTACGCGGTACGGCACGCGCCGGACGCGCGGACCGCGACGGCGACACTGGGACCGACGCGGTCGTTCTGGCTGGGACCGCGCGACGCCGCCGGAGCGCGCGCAGCCGGAGCCGCCGCAGCGGCATGGCTGGCGAGCGCGGCCGGGGACTCGCGGGCGCGACTGCTCGACGGTCTCCGCGCGGCCGCGGGCGAAGGCGCCGCGGCGATGCGCGCCGCGACGATCGGCGAGGCCGGTGTGGAGGCCGCGGGGTACGGCAGCGGGTGCATCGTGCTGCTGGCCGCGGGAGAGCCGCAGCTGCTCAGGCACAGGCCGCCGAGGCGCGGCCGGCCGGATCGGGCGCCACGCACGCTGCTCGAAGGCACCGGGCCGGAGCGCGAGTCCGGCACGGAACCGCCCGCAGGCGAAGACGGTTATCAAGAATCTGACATACCTTTTTGATCCGCCGAAGACGGAGCGTCGGCCAGCCACGGGGGCCGGCGATCAGCCGACACCGGGAACCGGATCGAGGTCGAGGCCGGCGAGGAAGGGGCGGAGGCGGTCGCGGACCGCCGAGCAGGTGAGCTTCGACATCGCGGAGCGCTCGATCTCGCGGCCTCGACGCCCAGCTCGGACTCGATGGTGGCCGCGCGCCGCTTCGCGCGGTAATCGAAGCCGAACGCGCGGCGGAGGACCTTCACCTCGGTGTCGTCGAGCACCAGGCGCAGGGTGGCCTCGAGCGCGGCGCGCCGCTGGAGGTTGAGGACCGAGGCCTCCGGATCCCCGGAGAACACAACAGCACACCGACGATCGGCTCCTGCGTCACGAAGGGCGCCGCGGCAGGCGGATCGTGCGCGAGATCGCCGGCGGGCGTAACGCCGCCGACGGGCCGGCCCCCGGTGGGAGCGCGCGCTGCCAAGGCTCGGGAACGGCCTCGGCAGCCGCGGCCGCTGGCGCGCCGAGGTTCTCGCAGCCGGCGCCGGCGCGCCCGGGGCCAGCACGACGCACAACCACAGCCGCTCCCTCCACCGGTCGGGCCCGTCGGCCGCGGCCGCGTACGGGCCGGGTTGGGGACCATGGTCCCCGACGAGAACGGGGGCCAGCGGGCCCGAGAGCCCGTCGAAGTCGCGGGGGCACGCTGCATCGTGGGTTCGGTTGCGAACCCGGGTCAGTTCGGGTACTGGCCCTCCGCGGCTCGCCGGCGGGTTCGTCCGCCATCGGCGCCACCCCCTGCCTCGGCATGTCGCAGCCTGC
>WTGR01000266.1 GCA_011523485.1 Acidobacteriota bacterium | reverse complement strand
CCTGGACCAAGTAGTTGCCGAAGTCGTCGATGGCCACCGCCGCGGCGAGCGCCGGGTCCGCCTCCCGCCACCGCATCACCCGGGCCTCGCCGCGCGCGACCGGGTCGGCCAGCACGCGCTCCAGCCGGTCGGCGACGCGTCCGGTGGCGGCGCTGCCGTTCAACAGGACGCCGACGTTGGTGACGTCCTGCTGCGAGCCGAGCCATTCGCCGGCGGTGGTGAGCGGAATGTGAATCAGCGTACGGTCGACCTCCGGGACGCCGCTGCTGAAGATGCCGACCACGCGGAGCAACTGGCCCGCAATCTCGCCCTCGGCATCCTGCGCCTGCACCACGAGACGCGAGCCGAGGCGCAGCTCGAGGCTCTCGACCATCTCGGCGCCGACGAACGCGGCCAGTCGATCCTCCGGCTCCAGGTACCGCCCCTCGACCACCCGCTCGTCCAGCATCCCGAACTTCGATTCCGCCACCGGATCGACCGCCATGATCTGCGCGGGACGGGCCCCGGCGGCCGAGCTCGACAGGCCGTTGATGCTGAGCTTCGACGACGTCGCAACGACGTAGGGGGCGAGCTCGGGCGATGCGAACGCCTCCTCGACCGTGCGCCGAACGTCGGCCGGCAGCCGGTCGTCTATACGGCGGCGCACGCGGAACTCGGGCCGTTCGACCGTGACGTGCCCGGTGCCCAGCCGCACCCCCGAGTCGATCCACTGCTCGTGGCTCCCGTCGGCGAACGTGATCGAGAAGACCAGCAGGCCGGCGCCGATGATCATGGCCGACGCGGTCAGCAGCGTCCGCCGCAGTTGCCGGCGCAGGTTGCGCATCGCGAGCACGACGAGAACCCCTGCGTGCATCCTTCGACAGTCCTCGCTAGAGCCCCGACAGCGTGTCGGCCGGCGGGATGCGGGCGGCGCGGGCCGCCGGATAGAGCGCCGAGAGCAGGGCCGTCACCAGCAGCCCGACCGACGCCCAGGCCCAGGCCGGCACGTTGTAGCCGACGCGCAGGGTCGGCGTGAGGAGCGCCCCCTGCAGCGTGACGTTGCCGTAGAGCCACTCCAGGCTGGGCGGCGCGTTGGACAGCCACGCCATCAGCGGAAACGTGAACGCGGCGCTCCCGGCGAGACTGACGGCGCCGATGGCCAGGGCTTCCGACAGCACGATGCCCACGACGGCCCGCGGCGTCGACCCGAGGGCGAGCATGACCGCGAACTCGCGCCGGCGCTCGAAGGTAGCCATCAGCATCGTGTTGGCGATGCCGAAGGCGGCCACCGCGAAGACGATGACGATGATGATCCAGTAGAAGGACTGCGCCAGGGCGACGTACTCGGCCAGCACCGGGTTCAGCTCCGCCCAGGAGGCGACGACGATCGGCCGCGCCGGCACGTCGAGCACGTCGGACAGGCGCCGCGCGGCATCGCTCGCCAGGTCGGGCTCGGCGGTGGCGACCGCGATCTCGTGGATCCGATCCGGCGCGAGCACCACGAACTCCTGCAGGTCGCGGATCGGCATCACGACGGTCGAGGCGTCGAACTCGACCAGCCCGGTGCGGTAGATGCCCGCCACCGTGTACAGATCGTTGGCCATCGACCCGTCCGCGCCGGACCCCACCAGGACGAGCTCGTCGCCGACGCCGACCGCGAGCTGCCGGCCCATCTCCTCGCCGATGACCAGCTCGTAGCGGCCCGCCACCGGCAGCGCGCCTGCGACGAGCGGGTCGAGGAAACGGGTCAGCGCCACCTCGCGCGCGGGGTCGACCCCCAGGAACATGCCCGCCGAGGTCGCCTCCCCGGAGCTGACCAGCCCGCCCGCGTAGACCCGGGGGGCCGCCGCCACGACCGCCTCGTCCGCGTCGATGGCGCGCAACAGCGCCTCCACGTCGGCGCCCTCGCGGCCGCCGATGGTGTCGTACAGGCTCCGGTCCGGCCGGTACTCGGCGTCGTGGATCTCGATCTGCCCGGTGACGAGGGAGGTCGCGTTCTCGACCAGCTCGGCCATGATCCCCTCGGACCACCCGACGACGAACACGCAGGCGAAGTAGCCGACCCCGAGCCCGAGCGAGGTCAGCACGGTCCGCTTGCGGTTCCGTCCGAGGTTGCGCCAGCCGATGCGCGGCCAGGGCGACTCCTTCACCGGCGCCGGCCCCGTCCGCCCTGCAGGTTGCGGAGGGAGAAGAACGACGGGTCGACGTCGATGTCGAATTCGATCTCCTCGTAGCGCATGGTGGTCCGCTCGCCGGGCTTGTCGGCGGGGTACATGTCCATCACCGCGGGCAGCAGGCGTCCGCCCATCTCGGTGAACGCGCTGTGCTCCATGGTGCGGGCGAGCTCGCCGTCCTCGTCGTAGAACTTCGTCCACAGCGGCATGTAGTCGCCCTGCCGGATGCGGTACTCGATGCTCCCCCAGACCACGGGGACCTCCGGCTTCGGCGTGAGCAGAAAGTCCCACACCGCGACGCCGTCAGCGTCGCCCTCGAAGGCGATCTCGACGTCGTAGTCCTCGATGAGCCGGCTCTCCTTCACCAGGTCGTCGTTCGTGAAGTGCGAGCCCATCCACGAGCCGCCCATCATCGACGCCGGGATCTTGATCGACCGGTCGACCTTGGGCAGGTAGTTCCAGATGTCGTCCTCGGCCTTCAGCGTCGCCGTGCCCGCCTCCCGCCGCGGAGCCTCCACGCGCACCAGGCTGTAGTCGGTGCCGAGCGACCAGACCTCCATCGTCATGCTG
>WTGR01000253.1 GCA_011523485.1 Acidobacteriota bacterium | reverse complement strand
AAAATGGGGTGTGAGCGACCGCCGCAAGGGGGTCGCTCACAGGGTGCCAAATAGCCTGCCAAAAAGTCCGCACATATGTGCGTGTACGTCATACGTGCCTCTGGCAGATCGCGTATTCATTGGCGTATTACGCCCTGATCATGAAACCTGCCAAACCATGTTTATTTGGCCGATTGCGTAATGGCAAAAACTGCCGGGCCCTCTTGGCGTCCTATTTTTTGTCCGGTACAAGAAATTGTGCCACCTGCCAAATAGCGGTTTTTGGGTAGGTAATACATCACTCGTGCCGGGGCGTAAGATCGCGCGCTCGCGTGCCACGGCTCGGTAACCTACCGCCGGACGGTTACGGAGAGGATTCCGGTGCCCCGAGCCCGTCTGCGCGCCGCTGCGACTCGGGCGTTCAGGAGGTGCGGTGATGGCCATGGTCAGGCTCACGTTCTTCGTCCCCAGCGACGTGCTCGAGCGTTACGACGCGCTCGTGTATCGGAGCGGCGTCAAGCGTTCACACCTGTTGCGCGAAGCGCTTGAGCACGGGCTCGCGGGGGTGCGTGCCGCCCTGCCCCGCCTGCGGGCGCGTTACGCCGACGACCGGATGGTGCGTCGCCGTCGCGCGCTCGGTCCGGTTGATGACGCCGACCGTGCGGATGCGGCCAACCTCGGGATCGAGCGCCGGCTCGTGCGCGTAGGCCGTGTGATGCTGAAGCGCGTGCCGGAGATCTCTCCGGAGGAGCTGCGGACGGCGCTACACGATGCGTGCGAGCCGAACGACCTGCGGCACAAGCGCGATGAGCTTCTCGACCGCGTCGTTGATCGCGTGCTCGGTAATCCGTCGTTGAGTTCGGCGAGTGGTCCGGTTGCCGACTTGGATTCGAACTGACGGGCGGTTGCGTTCCAGTGCCTTCTGGCCTGGCGATCCGTATCCGTGCGGGCTCAGACCGGCGGGTCGAGTAAGTTTCGTGCCGCGCACGGGTGGTGCTGCGCGGCCTGAGTGGAAACATGTCTTCGCGGTTGGCGCCAGGGATGGGTTGATGTCGCGCCGGACGATTGTCGATTCGCATTGGGAACCGCTGGCGTACGTCGTGAAGGTGCGCTTCACGGCGACGCAGTCGCACACGCTGGATGAACTCGTCTCGGAGCTGCGCGTATCGCGTGCGTGGCTGCTGCGCATGGCGATCAGCCGCGGCTTGCCGGCCGTGGTCGACGATCTGCGTCGGCGCCGCCGCCTTGGACTCCGGCCTGCGACAGCACACTCGAGGCGTACGACGAGGGGTCCGCGGCGCGGGCCACGCGGCGGTGCGTCGGTGGAGGGCGCGTGGACATCGCGCGACGATGTGCCGATCGACGAACCACGACTCGAGTACCCGGAGCCGGAGGGCGGCTGATTCCGCGGACCATCGGCCGCTGGAACCGGGTCGGTCCCGTGCCCGGAATCGCGGCTGCGTGCTGCGTTTGGCGCCACGACGCCAGGAGCAGCTTCTCGCGGGGCAGGTCGATGACCGACTGAATACGCACGAAGACGGCACGCGACTTCATTGCGCGGATCGAAGACCTCGCGGTCACGGACGAGCAGGATCAGCATCCCGCGCGCTACGCGGAAGGATCCGCGGTCAATCGCGATCGGGTGACGACCCCGGTGCACCCGCGTGCCCGGCGCGATCCGACGCCGACGACTCGGGCGAACTGCCGTGCGTAGCCGCGTCGCGGCGCCTCCCGGCGATCGCGCTCCATCACGATGAGCGGTGCGTGTCGCGGCGCGTGCAACGTCGTAGTTCCGGGCCTCAAGCACGGTACTCGTACGCGCGACTCCCGCTATCGCCGGCGCGGATCTGCAAAGACGCGAGCGAACTGCCGGGCGCGGGTCACCAGGCACGGGAGATCGTCCTCGGGCAGGACCGTGGTCGGTGCCCGTACGTGATCGGGGTTGCCATCTCAGCGGCGACACTTGGTGTCGTTGCAGACTGTGCGCGAGAGGATGCTCGCCACTACGTGCTGGGTTGCGGCCCGTGTGCCCACGCGAACCGTTGATGCAACCCGCCGCCGCTCGAAGCGCGGCGTGTGCGCGTCGCGCAGTCGTGTTTCGCCGAGCCCACAGGGCTCGTGCGTTGGGTGTCTGAGGTTGCCCCGCACTGCCGAGGCAACCTCACAACCCGGAGCTGCTCTTTCGGCGAGCGCGCGGTGGACGAGGCGGGCCTGGTCGTTTCCGACATTGCTGCTGCCGAATGGCAACCACCGGCACGTGGCTGACGCTGACCACGAGCGGTGCTGGGGCATTCGCCTCGGCGCCGGGCAGGGTCGGGCGGGCGGCCAAGCGCGCCGCTGTCTGCCGGAGGGAAGCCAGGAGGCGGCACCGCGCCGGCCGCTACCATCGAAGACAGGGATCGCCGAGCGCGGACAGGTCGTCGAGCAGCGGCACGGTGTCGAGGAGGCGGTCGGGCGCGGGCCGGTTGCCGACGTGGTCAGCGACGTCTTCGAGAACGTCGGCGGCGAGGAGTGTGGCGATGGCTGCCTCGACGGGATTGAGGCTGTACTTCAAGAGCCACATCCGACGGTTGTGGCATCGGATGCAGCGGCTGCTCTGGGGCCAGATCCAGCGGCCACAGGTGCCGGCCTCGAGGGGCAGGTCGACACCGGGGCAGAGGAGCTTGTAGTCGACGGCGCTTCGGATGCGCCGCATGTATTCGCGCTTGCGGAGGCGCTTGCGGAGGCGGCGCAACGCGTCGCGCTGTTTCGGGGGGAGCAGGTCGATGAGCGGCAATCTTGTTCTCCTGGAGAAGGAATGGCGCGGCTGGCTGCGAGCTCGCCGTCGAAGGCGTCGCGCCCCGCGCGCACATCGCAGGCGGCGCGGGATACAGGCGTGCGCGGAGAGCGCAACGGGAGTCGTCTTGCTCGCCAGTTGCGAGCCGGCTGCGGGCCGGCTGTGGCCCGTCGTGCGTGACCGGGAGGCGCGAAGCGCGAGTCGAAGGAGAGTCGCGACGATGCGTCTCGCCGTTTGGAAACGGACAAGTCCGTGAGCGGCCCACGGAGGCAGGCGTCGGGGCGGCAAGTCGCAGAGAGGCTGTCGGATAGATTTCCGTGAGCCGGGGACCCGGAATCCGATGCGTGGAGCCGCAGCACGCTGCGGCGTTCAGGACTTGTCAACGGAGCCGGCGGGCGGCCGGTTGTCTCTGGAGCGAGCGGATCCATGGCTGGTGCTCGGCTGTTCGGCGGGTCTCTTCCGCCTCCCGGATACCCGGTTCCCGTCTACGACGGCGCCGACGGCGTGCGCGTGCGGGTCGAGGCGCCGTATCGCCCGCTGCCGATTCGCCGCCGTCGGGTCGGCTGTGCGGTTGCTCGCGTTGCGGCCCGACGATGTCTTCGTGGATTTCGGCTGCGGTGACGGGCGTCTGGTAGCCGCCGCGACCGGGCGTTGCCGCCTCGCCGTCGGCGTCGAGCTCGATCCGATGCTCGTGGTGGCGGCGCGCCGACGGTTGCGCGGCTCGCCCGGGGCGTGGCGCATCCTTCACGAGCCGTTGGGGTGGACTCCGATGTGCGGGGCTACCTGCGGCGTCCTCCATCTGCTTCCGGTGGCCGATGCCTTTTTCCTTCGGGAAATCGGCCCGTCGCTGCCGCTTGGGTTTCGACTGCTC
This sequence comes from Acidobacteriota bacterium, assembly GCA_011523485.1. The sequence goes on along the minus strand of WTGR01000253.1, from coordinate 7,720 downwards.
ACTGTCGAGCGGCCCTTCCCGGGCGGCCGGGCTGTCGCGGCCGCGGTGGTGGGGGCGCGCGCCCCGGTGGCACGCCTGTGGGTGTCGAGGCTGTTGAACCGGCCGCCGTACGCTTGCCATTTCCATGGAAAGGAGTGACTGATGACGGACAAGCGCTATCGCGGCGGTTCGCCGCTTGCCGGGTCTGGCCGGTCCGTTCCGGGGATGCACGCGTTGGACGCGCCGTCCCCGGACTCGCGTCCGTCGGATCGGGTGCGCGTCCGCGCCCGGATTCCGGCTCGCTTGCGAGATCGCGTAGAGCGGTTGGCCGAAGAGCGCGGGCTCACCCGCAGTCAGGCCGTGGAAGAAGTACTGGACCGCGGGCTTCGCCGCGTCGTTACCGTGGTCGCTTCCGGGACCGGGGGCCGGCCCGACCTGGTGCACCTCGGGCTCGACGATGACGGTGACCCCGCGGTAGCGAGAGTGGGTCTCGAGCGCACCGATGGTCGCCCGCCGGTGATTCCGGACGGCTATACCGATGGACCGGCGGCGCGGGGCGGGCGCGGTCGGGATGGTGACGCCGACGTCCGGGGGCGTGGTCCCGGTTTCGGCGCGTCGATCGGCTCCGTCCTCGGCCTGGACGGAGGAGGCGGCGGTGCGGCCGGTGCAGGTCATCCGGGGTCCAGTGGTTCGGCTGCGGGCCCGGTCGCCACAGCCGAGGCCGTCGAAGCCGCCCCGGCGCCGATGAGATTCTTGCCGCAGGGGCGGCATGTTCACTCGATCTTGTGGGGGGTGGGACTGCTGGGCGCCGCCCTGTTTGTTCTTCTTACGCTGCTTGGGCCCCGGTTCGAGGTCGCCGCACCGGTTGGCTCCGGCGGGGCGCGCGCGGGAGCGTACGTGCTCGATCGTTGGACCGGACGACTGTGGTACTGCGACTCGGCGGCCCGGGGCCGCCCCGCACCGTTATGCGTGGAGTTCGAGCGGGCGCAAGGGCCTCGCGTTGACGGGTCGTAGTCTGTCTCGGCTTGTCCGGTCTCGAAGTAGCGCCCGGCGGCAGGGCCGGCACGCCGGTTGCCAAGCTTGCGCACAACGGTGTCGCGATGCGAGGGATTCGTCGGTAGCGAGGCCGCGAGCGCAGGGTGCGCAATACGGGATCGATGCACCAGGGAAATAGCGGGCTCCGCGGTCGTCGCGCCATGCGCGGCCGTACGAGCTGCTAGTGGATCGTCGGGTGCGGATCGCGGGCTTGGCTGATGGCCCGGCGCTTGGCATCCCAGACGACGCGCATCTCCCAGGCATCGCAGTCCTGGCCGTCGACGGGCTCCCGGACGACGTTGACGTGATAGCAGGTCATCGGACTCGACTTGCCGATGAGTCCCGGCATTTGGAGCCGGAACCGCTCGATGGCGTTCCACGCGGCCGTCTCGGGTCCCTCGGCTTCGAGGTGCCCCTTCCAGTCGATCTGCTGGATCGGTCCGTTGGGCTGTTGCTGCTCGACGATGTGCACGAGGTAGGTGCGCACGGCCGTTGGGCCATTTCGTTCCGTGGCCGCGAAGCGCGCGTCGCGTTCGACGGCCTGCTGCCGGTTCGTGTCCCGCGCTTCCTCCCGGGCGCGGTCGTCGTAGGTGCTGCCGCGACCTCGCTGGCGGGCGGGTCGGTGGCCTGGTGGCGCGAACTGCGCGACCATGTGCCAGGTCTTCGCGCCGTCGTCGACGTCGGCCCGGAACGCCTCGCTTGGCGTCACGGGCCTGCCGGCTGCGCGCTCGAGCTCCACCATGTCGAGGATGCACGCCGCGGCGGCCGCCGATTCGTTCTCGGCGGTGACCGTGGCGTGGTACGTCAGGGTTCGTCTCGGCGTCTTCCCGATGGTGACGATCCGCACCTCGAAACGGCGAGCTTGCGGGTCGCGCTCGGCTCCCCGCGTGGCCAGCTCGCGTGTTGGTCTGCTCATTTCCGCTCCTGTTGGCAACTCCGAAGGCTCTGTTTCCGCTTCGAGGACGCAGCCGTGGGGATGGTGAGCGGGCTCTTCGTCGCGGGGCCGCCCTCGGTGCGGAGCGCTCGGCAAGGCTCTTGCGCTGCGAGGCCGGTCAAGCCGGCTCGCGCTGGCCTCGGCTTCCGCCCACGGCTGCCGCCGTGGCGTGCGCAGGCGGAGTCGGCCCGTCGTCGGGAGTGATCGGCGCGGAGCGCGCGACTTCCCATCCGCGACGCTCGTGCGCCGCGGTGGCGAGCGCGCGCCAGCGTCCGCGGTGCCATCCCCAACCGGCGGCGTACGCGGCGGCGGCAGCGGCCGCCATCAGGCCGGCGACAGCCGCGATTGCGGCCAGCGCCAGGATGGTGCCGCTGACGATCAGGTCTGCCATCGGGGCAAGCCTACGGCTGCGGGCTCGATGGGAGCGCGTCTGCGGCCGGCCGGTCGCCACTGCGGGTCGGACTGGTGTGGTCCCGGTTGATGGGAGGCCCGTTGCCGCGCCGCGGCGCGGACCGTTGCGGGGCGCCGCCCCGGAACTCCCGCCGCGCGGCCGCGGCGACGGCCACGGCCCTTTGCTCCGCTTCGGCGGCCTGCTCCCGCTCGGCGGGAGTGGGCGTACGACTGAGCCTGGCGAGGTCGGTCAGGGCGCCGTCGCGGCACATGGTCGCGGATGTGCTCTGCGGCGCCTCGATGGGGACGTCCGCACGCTCGGCAATCCGCATCATGTGCGCGGTTCCGCTCGACTGTCCCCAGGGAAACGCGAGAACGAGGTCCGGCTTCGCGTTGTCGAGCATCTCGCGGTTGCGGATTCGTCCGGCCGTCGCGCCGTGGCGATCCCAGCTCGCCGGGTACTCGTCGGCGGGCACGCCGTGCTGGTCCGCCCATTCGGCGGCCATACGGTCGGCGCCGGCCGCGCCGCCGTGCACGACGCGCAGAGGCGCGCCAGCGACACGCACCCGCACTCGATCGAGCGCGGCTTCGAGGGTCTGCCGAAGGGGGTAGTTACGGCTTCCCGTGACCAGGACGCGAATCTCCCGCGGTTCGCGCCGCGGGTCGTAGCCAGCGGGCGGCGGAGCCGTGGTCCGGGCGATCGTCCACCCCTCGGTCAGTTCGCGGTCGTGCTGCCGGCCGGGTGCCCCTCCTTCGGCGGCGCGCTGCCGGGCCCGCAGCGCTTGCGCGCTCTCGGCCGCGCTGCGCGGCCGGTAGCCGGGGGCCTGCTCTCGGGACTCCGCCTGCTGGCGCTCCCTGCGTTCGTCCTCGGCGTCGAGCTGCTCGGTGACGAGCTCGGCCGCCGCGCGTACGTCCGTTTCGTCGGCGGCCTCGCCGTCGCCGCCCACGAGCGGGATGGCGTAGTCGTGCGCCAGCCCGGCGAGGTGCGAGGCGCCCCGATCGGCCTCATCGGCGAGGACGATCACCAGGTCGGGCTGCTCCTCGAGCAGCTCCTCGTTGCGACGGATCCCCGCGCGGCGGTCGTCGTCCCAGGCCGCCGGGAACGCCTCGTACTCGGCGTCGACCATGTTGGCCCACTTGGCGGCGGGGGTGTTCTTGCGGTCGGTCGCCTCGAGGACCTGCATGGGGCGCCCGTCGGCGCCGACGCGGGCGGCTTCGAGCAGGCTGAACGTCCGCTGGCGCGAGTCGTTGTCGTCGCCTCCCGCGATGGCGACGCACATGGGCGTCAGTTCGGGATCGGTGACCGTCCGGGCGGGGTTGCCGCCTGCCTCTTCCCTGCTCCGCTGGTGTCCGAAGTACCGCGCCTCGGCCTCGAGGTGGTCCGCCTGGCTGATGAGGCGTTCGGCGCGCTGTTCGCGCAACGGGTCTCCCGCGATCGCTCCCAGGTGTTCCGCCTGTTCGCGCAGCAGCCGCGCCTGTTCCATCCGCTTCTCGTCGGCGGGGCCGTAGTGGTCGAGGCGCTGTTCCCCGGCGTGGCGGCCGGCGTCGCCGGTCTCCGGCGCGGCTGGTTCGGCTCCCGGGGTGAAGGCCTGTCCGGGGGAGTCTGCCGGCGCCCTCGCCTGGCGAATCCTGGCCTCTTCGAGGAGCACGGCGGAGAGCGCCAGCGGCGTGAGGTTCCCCTCGCCGGTGAACGCGACGACGTTGTGGCCGAGCGCGCCGAGGACCGCGTGCGGATCGACGCCGGCGTCCAGGCACTTGGCGGGCGAGCAGCCGGGGTCCTCGGTGACCATCTGCGCGACCTGCAGGATGCGCGGGTCCCCGAGTGCGAGCGACCGGTGGTTCGGGGAGGCGGTCTTGAGCGCCGCCAGGGCTTGTTCGTGCTGCATGTCAAGCGACATCCGGAATTGACCCCCCGGCGACATCGAAAACTGACCCCCGAAGAAACGGCGTATGTTGCTGAAGTGAACCGCGGCGACGTTCCGTCGGTGTCGTGACGGATCGTCGACGTCGTTCTGGTGATCTGGTGTACGAGAGCAAGGACGACGATGCCTGTTGGTTCTGTGGGCGCCGTCTGCGGCGTCCAAGTGGTGTGGTAAACGCGCACTCGAAGACGGTTCACTTCTCGCCGAACGCCGCATGCGCGTTTTCCACGCCACGGCAGAATCAACAGGCCTCCCCGGATCCGACGAGACGATCGCCAGTGAAGCCGACGCACTGGCCGGCGTCCGCGCTCGTCGCGCCGACGGTCGCGTGCTCATGTCGCCTTCCGCGGCCGGGCGTCAGGTGTCGGCGCGGAAAGCTTCAGGACGCCGGCGCGACGCTTCTCGCGCAACCTGAAGCTCTCTCCGGTGATCGTCAACACGTGACTGTGGTGCAGCAGCCGGTCGAGTATCGCCGTGGCGACCACCGCGTCACCGAACACCTCGCCCCATTCGCCGACCGAACGATTCGAGGTGATCAGGATGCTGCCGCGCTCGTAGCGACGCGAGACGAGCTGGAAGAACAGGTGCGCGGCATGCGCCTCGAAGGGTAGGTACCCCAGTTCGTCGCAAATGAGCAATTTGGGCTTGGCGAAGAAGGCCAGGCGCTCTTCCAGACGGTCGTCGCTGTGCGCCTTGACCAAGGCTGCCATCAGCGCCTGGGCCGTGATGAACAGCACCGTGTAGCGCTGTCGGATCGCCTCGCGCCCGAGCGCGATCGACAAGTGCGTCTTGCCGACTCCTGGAGGCCCGAGAAGCAAAGCTGCGTCGCCGTGCGCGATCCACCGCGACGTCGCCAGTTCCCGGACTTGGCGCTCATCGATGCTCGGTTGCGCCTTGAAGTCGAAGTCCGCCAGCTCGCGGACCGCCGGGAAGTGAGCGATCTTGAACGCCATCTCGATGCGCCGTTCGTCCTTGCGCGACACCTCCCGTTCGACGAGGAACGCCAGCGCCTCGCGCAGCGTCAGCTCCTTCTCGGCGGCCTCGTCGAGGAGGCTGTCGAGCTGATCGCGAATGGCGGTCAATTGCAGCCGCGTCAGCCAGCCGAGGAGCGTCTCATGGTCCACGACGTCCATCTCAGAAGCTCCCGCCGGCGACGGCTGCATACTCGTCGAGCGGCCGTAGCAATGCCGGCTTCGGTCGCGCCGCTTCGACCGCAGCCGGGCGCGGGCCGCCGTTGACACCGACCAGGTGCGCGCGCTCGGTGATCCGCGCGTGCCGGCCGCTGTGCTCAAGGTGCTCGGCGACGACATCCGGGCCGTGGTCAACGCGCACCCGGCCGCCACTGACCACCACCCGCACCCGCTCGCCGATCAGACGCCACGGCACCGAGTAGGCGTTGGTATCGACCACCACCGCGCAGTCGGCGTGGACCGTCCGGATCAGATCCCGCAACTGGCCAAACGGCGGCCGGTCCGCGCACGGGCGCAAGCGTCCCGCTTCGCGCTCGAATCGGACCAGAGGCACTTCCCCGGTGGTGCCGTGGCGCCGCCGGTCCGCGATCTCGCGCTGCCACCACGCCAGGTGCGCCTGCAGCCCCTCCCAACTGTCAAAGCGGTGTCCCGCGATGGCGTTTCGCTTGACGTAGCGAACACCGGACTCGTCCTTCCCCTTCGTCCGAGCTCGGTACGGCGCGCAGGCGCGCGGACGGAACCCCCAGTGGGCCGCGAACGCCAGGAACCGGTCGTTGAACTCGACCTCGCGCGTCGACGCGTCGTGGTGCGTCACCAGCGCCCGAGCGTTGTCGAGGAGCACCTCGTCGGTGATGCCGCCAAAGTGCCGAAACGTGGCCTCCAGGCCGCGGAACCACGACGACTGTCGCTCGGGCCGGAACGCCTCGACATGACAACGCCGCGAATAGCCCAGCGTCGCCACGAACAGGTACACACGCACACGCTCGTCCGCGACCGGAATCCGCAACTCCCCGAAATCAACCTGCAGCTGACGTCCCGGCGGCGTCTCGAACCGCACCGTCGCCTTCGCCTCGGCCGTCAGCAGCCGCCGGAACGGCAAGACCGCACGCTCGACCGTGCGCAGGCTCACGTCGATCGACTGCTCGCGCAGCAGGTCCTGGCGCACCACCTCCGCATTACCGCGATGCCGCAGGAAGCGCTCCTTCAGCCACGCCTCCTGATCCTCGAGCTTGCCGCCGCGGGCCGGCCGGCTGTACGCCATCCAGCCGTCGGCTTCCACGTACCGCCGCACCGTGTTCTTGCTGCACCCGAACTCCCTCGCTATGCGCTTCAACCCCCAACCGAGAGCGTGCAGATGCAGCATCGCCTCCACTTCGTCTGATTGCTTCATCGTCTGTGCCCGTGGCCTCCCAGCCCACGGGCCGACATCCTCGCATCGTTTCATCTGACTGGCTCCTCCCTGGCGAAGGGGGGTCAGTTTTCAGTGTCGCCAAGGGGTCAGTTTTCCATGTCGCCTGACAGCTGCATTTGCGGCTACCGGGGAACGGAAGTGTAGTCGGCCGTCGAGGAGGCTCCGGCTGGTGTCAGAGAACCGGCGCCGTGCGTGGCCGCGCACAACGGTCCGGCGTGGCGGCGCTGCGGCGGGAGCCAAGTCTGCCGGTGCGCTTCTGCTTCGACGGGGTGGTGCCAGTCGTTGGACTGACTGTGCACCGAGACTGCTCTTGACGGCGTGCTTCGGCCGCTATGCTCGTGCGTGCGGAAGGTGTCGGTTCTCGGGCCCGCGGCCGTCGCCCTGGCGGTCGGCGGGATCGTTTCTCCGTCGAGTGCGGACGATTTGGGGACGCCGCGGGCGGCGGCCGCGTCGCGCTACGTCCGCCTGGTACTCGAAGCGTCGTCGGCCTACAGGCTGGATCCTCGTCTGGTTGACGCGGTCATTCGTACCGAGTCGGCGTACTGGCCGTTCGCCGTTTCCGCGCGGGGCGCGGCCGGGCTCATGCAGTTGATGCCGGCCACGGCGAGCCGCTTCGGGGTCGTCAACCGTTTCGATCCCGTCCAGAACGTCTTCGGCGGCTGCGCCTACTTGGCCGAGCTGCTCGCCGAGTTCGATCTCGTCCTGGCGGTTGCGGCCTACAACGCCGGAGCGGGCGCGGTGCGCCGGCACGGCGGCATTCCACCCTATGCGGAGACGCGCCGGTTCGTGGCCCGGGTGCTGCTGCGCTACCTGGATGCTGGCGGGGCCGGTCCGGTCAGCGAGGTCGAGCCGCACCCGTCGACGCGGTAGTGCGGGGCCGTACCACCGGGAAACGCCCTGCTCTACCGAGGAACCCGAAACCCGCGGGGTCACAACAGCAAGACTTCGGCGTGCACGCCCGATGCTGCGCCCGATGCGGTGTCGAGTCCCACCGCGGTTTGCCCATGCAGCGAACACCGTCAATCTGAGCCGGTTCGCCGATCCTCTGCACACTACCTCATGCAGAGGAGGGACCGAT
>WTGR01000941.1 GCA_011523485.1 Acidobacteriota bacterium | reverse complement strand
CGTTCTGGGACAGCCGCGCCGAACAGCTCAAGCTCGACGAAGAGGCCGGCAAGACCGGCGCCCGGCTCAACTCGGGCGAGACGCGCCGGCGAGCGGACACCTTGCAGCTCCGGTTGCAGAAGCGGCTGGCGGAGTTGAAGCGTGACGCGCAGATCTCGCCTCGGCCGCCGGTGGTTCTCGGCGGCCTGCTGGTCGTGCCGCGGGGACTGATCGACGCGATGGCCGGGCGGCATGTGCCGAGCGTCACGGTGTCACCCGACACGCAGGAAGTGGCCGCGCGGGCGCGCGCCATCGTGATGGAAACGGAGCGCCGCCTCGGATTCGAGCCGACGGATCGTGAACTGGAGAAGCTCGGCTACGACATCGAGAGCCGGGTTCCCGCGACCGGCACACTGCGGTTCATCGAGGTCAAGGGACGTAGGAGCGACGCCGAGACGGTCACCGTCACCCGCAACGAGATCCTCTATTCGCTCAACAAACCGGACGACTTCATCCTGGCGATCGTCGAGTTCCGCGACGACGACACGCACCGCGTTCACTACGTCCGGCAGCCGTTCCAGCGCGAACCCGATTTCGACGCCGCCAGCGTCAACTACACGCTGAAGGACCTGCTGGCGAAGTCCGAAGATCCACGGTAGGGCGCGCGGTCGGGCTACCGGAGCCGCCCCCCACACGGACGCAGCACGACGGCGAGTACACTTGGACGCCGGAGCGACCGGATGCGGATTGAATCGATACTCCTGCGGAACTACCGCGTGTTCCGCAAAGCCGAGCTGAAGGACCTGCCGTCCATGGCGACCGTTGTCGGCGCCAACGGGTCGGGCAAGTCGACGCTCTTCGACGCCCTGAGCTTCCTGAAGGATGCGCTGAATCAGAACGTGGCGCACGCTCTCGCGCGCCGTGGTGGACTTCGAGAACTCGTCAGCCGTGGCGAGTCCGGTCCCATCAGCATCATCCTGCACTTTCGCGGAAACCGCGAGTTCCCGGAAGCGTACCGGCTCGATGTCGCCCAGGAGAAAGATCGGCCGGTCGTGCGACGCGAGCTTCTCGCAGTATACGAGAGGAGTTCGGGCGAAGGTCCTTCGTCACACTTGGTCGACGTATCCCGGGGAAAGGGCAAGGCAATCGCCAAGGATGCATTTACCGAGACGGAGCGGCCGATCGAGCTCGAAGATCCAAGCGCTCTGGCGATCAAGGGTCTCGGACAGTTCAAGGAGTACGAGGCCGCCGCCGAGCTCAGCGAGCTTCTGGAGAACTGGCACGTATCGGACTTCCACATCCACGACGCCCAGCCGAGCGCGGAGGCAGGCTACGCGGAACACCTGTCGGCTCGCGGCGACAACGTCGCCCAGGTCGCCCAGTTCTTGTACGAGCATCATCCGGACCGATTCCGGCACGTGCTGGACGTGATGCGCGCTCGCGTTCCAGGCATCACCTCCGTCGAGGCCAGGCCCACCGTGGACGGCCGCCTCGTGCTGCGCTTCCAGGACGGCAGCTTCAAGGACCCGTTCATCGCGCGATACGTGTCCGACGGCACGATCAAAATGTTCGCGTATCTGATCCTGCTGCACGATCCCAAACCCCATCCCCTGCTGGCCGTGGAGGAGCCGGAGAATCAGTTGTATCCCGCTCTCCTTCGAGAATTGGCGGAGGAGTTCCGCGACTACGGCCGCCGTGGCGGGCAGGTGTTCGTGTCGACTCACTCGCCGGAGTTCCTCAACGGCGTGAAGCTGGACGAGATCTACTGGTTCGTCAAGAAGGACGGATTCGCGACGGTTCGGCGGGCGTCGGACAGCAAGCTGCTGCGCGACCTGTACGAGGAGGGAGATCCGCCGGGCGCACTCTGGAAGCAGCGGCTCTTCGAGGGAGTGGACCCGGAGTGAACCGACTCGTCCTGCTCCTCGAGGAGGAATCGATGCGGGTCCTCCTCGACGGCCTGCTGCCTCGTCTGTTTCCGAGCTTGCTGTTCGAGTGTGTACCGCACGAAGGTAAGAGCAACCTGGAGCGCAGCATCCCGCGCAAGCTCCGCGGGTGGGAGCCCGGTGTGCGGTTCGCAGTTGTTCGGGACAACGACGGAGGGAATTGCCGTGCGCGGAAAGAAGCCCTGCGCGGGCTCTGCGAAGCGGCTCACCAGCCCGATACGTTGATTCGCATCGCGTGCCAGGAACTGGAAGCGTGGTACCTCGGGGAGCCGGAGGCGCTCGCGGATGCTTTCGGTGATCAATCGCTCCGCAACCTGGGACAGAAGAAGGGATTCCGTGTCCCGGACGCCGTGCCGCGCCCGCACGAGGTGCTTGAGCGATTCGTTCCAGAGTTCCAGAAGGTGTCCGGCGCTCGGCGGATGGCGCAGCATCTGACACGCGAACGCAATCGGTCGACCAGTTTCCAGATTTTCCTGGCCGGTGTCGAAGCCGTCGCCCGCGAGCTCGCGACGGGACAGGACGAGGACAGTACATAACGGCGGCCACGGCGAAGAGACGAGGAAACGAAGAGCATGGCGACAACGAATCACGAACGGGTCGGCAAGGCGCTGGAGCTGCTGAAGGCGGGGCTCGGCCCGTTCGTCGACCGCGAGATACAGGGTGCCGTCAAGACGCAGCGGGTGGGTGCGGATGCGCTGCGACCGTTCGTCGACGATCCGCAGATTGGCAACCGGCGCGTGCCCGAGTGGGACGTTGCCGCGCTCCTCAAGCTGATGTGGGAGACGTGGAACGCCGTCTTCC
>WTGR01000390.1 GCA_011523485.1 Acidobacteriota bacterium | reverse complement strand
GCGGCCTGAAGGAGAACTTCGGGACGATGGTCAAGCCGCTGCAGGGCGGGCTGGCGGCCCGCAACGGCGTGCTGGCCGCGCTCCTCGCGCGCGAGGCGTTCACCGCGTCGGCGCACGCCATCGACGGCCCGCAGGGGTTTCTGGTCGCCATGGGGAGCCCGGGCCGGGACGCGGAGAAGGCCATCGATCCGCTCGGCCGCCGTTGGGAGATCGTCGAGGGGGGCATCACCGTCAAGCTCTACCCCTCGTGCGCGGCGACCCACCCGACCATCGATACGCTGATCGACCTGCGCCGCGAGCACGGCATCGACCCGGCCGCGGTCGAAGCCGTGGAGATCGACGTCGATCCGGTGACCCCGACGGTGTTGATCCACGACCGGCCGGCGACCGGACTCGAGGGCAAGTTCAGCCTGCACTACTGCGCCGCCGCCGCGCTGGCGGCGGGGCGGGTCGGCATCGACACCTTCGAGCGGGACGCCATGCGGGCGCCGGCGGCGGCGCGGCTCGTCCCGCTCGTCACCATGCGGGCCGACGACCGCCTCGGCCGCGAGTCGCCGCCGCTGACCGAGGCGCGCGTGACGGTCCGCCTGGCCGGCGGGCGGACGCTGGAGCGTTTCGTCCGCGGGGCGCGCGGCTATCCCGCCCGTCCGGCGTCGCGGGACGAGCTCGACGGCAAGTTCACCACCTGCGCCCGGCGCGCGGTCTCCGCGGAAGCGGCGGCGGCGGCGCTCGACTTCCTGCGGGCGCTCGACACGGCGGCGGCGGTGCGCGATCTGGCCGCCCGGCTCGCCGTCGGGTCCGCGGAGCCGCAGCCGGCCTGACGCGATGCCCGAGAAGCCGGCTTTCCGCGTGCGGCGCAGCCTGCTGTTCGTTCCGGCGGTCCGCCCCGACCGCTATCCCAAGGCGTTGGCGACCGGGGCCGACGCGGTCTGCATCGACCTGGAGGACGGGGTCTCGTTCGCCGCCAAGGACGAGGCGCGGGACCGGGCGCTGGCCCTGTTCGCCGGACGCGAGCCGGTGCGCGCGGAGGTCAGCCTGCGCATCAACGACCCGAAGACGGATCTAGGACAGCGCGACCTGGAGGCGGTGCGGCAGTCCGGCATCCGCCCCGACGCGCTGATGCTGCCGAAGTGCGACGGTCCGGAGGAGATCCGCGGCGTGTCGCGGGCGCTCGGCGACGCCCTGCCGGACCTGCCGCTCATCGTGATGGTGGAGACGGCGCGCGGCGTGGCCGCCGCCGCGGCGATCGCCGCCGCGGCGCCCACCGTGTCCGCGGTCTTCTTCGGCGCCATCGACTTCGCGGCCGACGTCGGGTGCGAGGTGAGCTGGGACGCCGCCCTCTACGCGCGCTCGCGCGTGGTGGTCGCCGCCGCCGTCGCCGGGGTCGGCGCGCTCGACTCGCCGTTCATGGACGTCCCCGCCCTCGACGGGCTGGCCGCCGAGAGCCGGCGCACCCGCGGGCTCGGCTTCGACGGCAAGGCCGCCATCCACCCGACGCAGGTCGCGGTGATCCAGGCGGCGTTCTCGCCGGCGGCGGCGGAGGTGGCCTGGGCGCGGCGCATCGTCGAGGCCTACGACCGCAACCGGGGCGGGGTGCTGCTGGTCGACGGCAAGCTGATCGAGCGGCCCGTCATCGCGTCGGCCCGGCGGACGCTGGCCGTCGCGGCGGCGGTGGAGTCGGGCGGCGCACCGACCGGCTGACGGCGGCCCGCGCGCGGCGGTTGCTGGCGCCGGGGCTCTCGCGGGGCGCCGCGGGTCTCTCGCGGGGCGCCGCGCGTCCCCTGCCCGCCGAGGCCGGGCGTCAACTGGCGCGGGCCGCCGGCATGGCGGCGACGTTCGCGGTGGTCCGCCGTTCCTTGCGCATCGCGTCCAGTCGGTCGTGGGCCAGCGCGTTCTGGATCAGCGGCAGGTAGAAGGCGCCGTCTCCCTCGATGGCGATCAGGTCGTCGTCGACCGTCGCCCACTCCAGGTCGGCCAGCGCGTCCCATACCGGACGGTGCTCCGCCACCGCGTCCCTGCCGACCAGGGCCAGGTAGCGCCGGCGATCGACCTCCAGGCTCTGCAGCTCCTGAAACAGCAGGTGCAGGCGCAGGTCGACCGGCGAGTAGCGGAAGCCCCGCATCACCGGGAAACGCCCGGCGTCCAGGTCGCGAAAGTAGTCGTCCACGCGGGTCTGGTTCATGTAGGCCCAGCCGGGGTCCCGCGGGGTGCCGAAGAAGAAGGAGATGCCGGCGAATCCCCAGCCCCAGGCGTCGTAACCCACGAGCTCTCCGTCGTCCTCGCGGAAGGGCTTGCGGAACAGCTCCTCGTACAGGTAGCTGCTCGGCGCCCGCCCGCGGCGCTCGAAGTCGTAGGGGGTGACCTGCGTGAAGCCCTCCGCGACGAGATAGTCGCGGCCGGTCCGGTACATCTCGAGATTCTGCCCGGTCGACGGCAGCGCGTCGCGCCGGTTGCGCGCGAAGTCGGTGCGGCCGGCGACGTTCAGCTCGTAGTGCGTCAGGTGCGTGATGCCGGCGTCGACGAGCGCCTTCAGATCGCGCAGCATGTGGGTGGTCGTCTGGTTCGGCCAGCCGAAGATCAGGTCGACGCTGACCGGCAGGCCGAGGGTGCGGCAGGAGTCGAGCGTTCGGAAGACCTGCTCGGCCGTCTGCTTGCGCCCGCTCGCCCTGATCAAGTCGTCGTCGAGCTGCTGGGCGCCCATGCTGATGCGGTTGATGCCGCACGCCTGCA
>WTGR01000630.1 GCA_011523485.1 Acidobacteriota bacterium | reverse complement strand
GTGCTCGGCGACGCGACCTCCAGCACGAAGGCCGGCGCCCGGCCCTCCTCCCACAGCTTGTAGTTGAGCCGGGGGCGTTTCTCGACGCCGAACACCACGAAGACGTCCGGGGCGACCGACACCCGCGGATTGCCCTCCTCGTAGTAAATGAGAAGGTCTCCCGAAACGTATACGTCCGGTCGGTCCCTGAAATGGCGGGTCAGGGCGGCGACCCCATACATGATGGCATCGCGCTGGGCGTCGTTCTCCGCCATCGGCTTGCCGTCCGAGCTCGGGTAGTGAATCGGCACGGCGGCAGGCGCGGGTCGCATCATTGCGGGATTTCTCCAGACGGTGCGGCAGTCCGCACGATTCCCCAAGCTACCACACGCTGCGCCGCCGTCGACGCCTCGGGGCGTCCGTTGCGGGAGGCTGAAGCACGTATCGTGCCGACCGTCGGGCGCGGGACCGCAGGAACCGATCATCGGTTCAGGATCGACGCGCGGCCGTCTTCGCAATGGCTTCGTCCGTTGCCTCGAGCGTGACCGGCGCATCCGGCTTCGGAGTCCTGGCGATTCGCGCCGGTGTTTCGTGGACGAAAGGAGAAGCACGATGAGGATCAGCCGTCGAGAGCTGCTTGCCGCGGCGGGCGCGATGGGTGCCGGACTGGGTGCAGCCGCCGCAACACCCGCGTTCCCGGCGTTCGTCCAGTCTCGACCGCTGCGCATCGGCGCGCTCATCTCGCGCATGGACCGGCAGGGACAGGACGAGTTGATTCAGCCCTACGACCAGCAGATGCGGCTTGGGCTGGAGCTGGCGATCGCGGAGCTGAACGCGGCGGCCGGCGTTCTCGGGCGGCAGGTCGAGTTGCTCGTCGCCGACGACGAGGGCAGCCCCGCGCCGGGCGCCGCAGCGGCGATGGATCTGATTCGGAACGAGGGCGTCGAGGCGCTCGTGAGCGGCTTCGTCATGGCCATGCCGCCGTACATGGACCGCACCCTCGAGCGCGAGGGCCTGGATGTCCCGGTGGTGCATGCCATGCAGACCCCGGGGACCTACTGCGGGCGCGTGGCGCACGTCGGCTCGACGACGCTCCAGGCGATCACGACGCTGCTGGAGCACCGCGGCCCGGAGGCCCGGCAGCGCACGTTCCAGATCTCCGACTGGGCGCCCTCGCAACGGACGGTCTCGAGCCAGTTCTACCGTCACGTGCAGGCCGGCTCGACCGGCGCGGCCCTGGTGACGACGCCGGTCCGCGGCAACAGTCCCGGCGAGTACACCGGCTTGGTGCAGTGGGCGCGCGACCTCGACGCGAGGAACTTCTGGATCTCCATCCCGCGGCCGTACGCCGTCAACGTGGTGACGCAGGCCGACTCGCTCGGTGTCGCGTCCGATTTCGCCTGGCACTTCCTGGAATTCAGCGAGTGGCAGGCGTCGCAGCTCCCCGACGGCGTCGAGGCCTGGACGTCGGTGCCCTTCGTCGCGAGCGAGGACCGCCCCGCCGTCCGTGACTTCGTGGCGCGCGCCCGCCGGCACGCGGGTGACGACCTCGTTACGCACGTCGCCTTCTCGCACCATACGGCCGTCCGCGCGCTGGCGCGGGCGATGGAGCAGGCCGGCACCACGGCGGCGGGTTCGGTGCGGGCGGCGCTCGATGGTCTCCGACTGGAGGTGGCCACCGGCACGCTGACACTGGGGTTGGGCGGCTACGCGACGATGCCGATGTACGTGGCGCGCGCTACGCGCGACGGCCTGGAGGTAGCGCAGCGGTTCGAGGCCGCGGCTCCGGGTGCGGCGTGCGGGTGAGCCGCCCGCGAACGCGTATTCCATGTTGCCGGCAAACTTGCCGGCGAAACATGCGCCGTTCTTGACATCCGTGCGCGTGCTCAGGCACGATGTCTACGGATGCTCCAGCACGTCGCGAATCCCGACGTTGAGGCACGGGCTGCCAAGGCCGGATTGAGATTCGGGGACAAGAGCGTCCACACGAGCCGCACAATCATGCTCGCGGACCTCGGCGAGCTTCTCGCGGCCGTTTCGCCGGAGGCCTTCCGCGCAGACTACGTGGCGGCAATCATCGACGACAACGTCCTCGGAAAGGCAACCATCGCGACCCGCCGCTGGACAGGCCAGCGTCTCAGTGAGCTGTACGCGCTTGATCCACGCGTGCCGATTTTCCGGGTGCTGCGGCGCCTCTGGCTCGTCGACGTTCCGGGCCGTCCCCTGCTGGCGATGCTGTGCGCGCTGGCGCGCGATCCGCTGCTACGCTCGACGGCGCCGGCCGTGCTCGCTCTCCCGGTCGGAACGGAACTCGTCAGGTCGAGGTTCCTGGATGAGATACGAAAGGTCGTCGGAGGACGACTGAACCAGTCCGTACTCGACAAGGTGGCGCGAAACGCGGCGAGCTCGTGGGCGCAGTCAGGACATCTGCACGGCCGCATGCGAAAGATACGCACCAGCGTGGCGCCGACGCCCGGCTCCGTAGCGATGGCTCTCTGGCTCGGTTCGCTCGAAGGGTTTGGCGGCCCCGCGCTGCTCGACTGCCTTTGGACGCGGGTGCTCGACCGTGCCGGCCAGGATCTCCTGCCGGTGGCGTTCGAGGCGAAGCGACTCGGTTTGATCCACGCGCGCGCCGGTGGGGGCGTCGTCGAGATCAACGCCAGCCGGCTGGATCCCGCGACAGCCAGAACTTGAGCAATGGGCAGGATCGAAGACCTGGCGGCCGTCTACGAGCGACATGTGAGCGCGCCCT
>WTGR01000361.1 GCA_011523485.1 Acidobacteriota bacterium | reverse complement strand
CTGAGCCCCATCTTCCGCTACATGAGCGCGAACCCGTTCACGATGTACAACAGCCAGCTCGACCTGGACCGCAACGGCACCAATTGGGACCCGATTCCGGCCGGAACCTACACCGGCGAGGGGCCCAACGCGTTCACGGTGGAGCACAACGGCCGGCAGGGCGGCGCCCGCGCGGGCGACTACATCAACCTGGACCTGCGGTTCGGATGGCGGGCCCGCCCCGCGGAGGGGGACACGCTCGACATCTACTTCGACCTGATCAACGTGTTCAACCGCCCGAACTTCTTCGTCGCGTCGTGGGCGAACGGCGACCAGAACAGCGGCAACTTCTCGCGCTACACGTTGCTGCGTTCCGGCGGGGTCCCGCGTCAGGCGAACTTCGGGATTCGGTACGGCTTCTAGACGCGTCCGGAATCTGACCGGAGTCACTTCGAGCCGGGCGCCCGCGAGGGCGTCCGGCTCCTTTTCTTGTACAGTGCGTTCCGCGTGCCGCCGCTCCCGTCACAACGGTCTCGACAGGCGCGTGCGACGCCGGGCCGCAGGCGCGTGCCTATAGTGAGAAACTGTGGTAAACTGGAGCGCATGACGGTCGAGGACCGGCTCACCATCCTGGGGGACCGGCGCTGCCGTAGCGGTTTCGATTGTCGGCGGGTCCTGGCGTCGAGCCACGTCGGTAAGCGGGGAACAGGAATGCCGGTCCAAGGGGATGCGGGTTTGAGTCCAGCCGCAGCGTGGAGTGCATGATGACGCCGGAGATCATGTCGGTCGTGTTGACCGGTGCTGGTGTGCTGGTCGGCGTCCTGTTCGGTGTGTGGCGGATGCTGGCGCACTACGAGACGCGAAACGACGCGGCACACGCGGAACTGGGCCGGCGGATCGACGTCATGAACACGCGCATCGACAAGCTGACCGAAGGATTGTCCGCACGAATCGACAAGCTGTACGAGCTTCTGTCCGTGCAGCGCGGCTGACGTTTGTTTTTGCCGGCCGTGTCGTTCGTCCACCCCCCCGTGCGGGGCACGCGGCATCCTTCCTTGACCGCGTGACCGCGCTTCAGGGTCCCCCCTGCCCCGCCAGAACGGTCGGATCGCCCGTCCGGGTCCGTGCCAGTGTGTACGAATCGCGCGCCTGTACCTCCAGACCGTCGCGGGCGACGGTCACGCTGAGCGCGCGCCGCCGGTGGGTGGGGTCCGGATTGCTGGTGTAGTAGCCGACGACGTAGTAGTCGCTCGTCTCGGCGTCGATCTGCCGCAGCAGCTCGGAGAAGTTGTTCGTGTTGACGATGGCTCTGCCGCCGGTCAGCTCCGCCAGCGTGCGCAGGCTGGAGCGGGCCGCCATCATGTACTCGCGCCAGGCGTCTATCGGCACGTCGTAGTCGATGTCGGGGCTGGAGATGAGTCCCCGCGGGTCCATGGTGTACAGCGTCGTGTTGGCGCGGGTGGCCGTCTCGCTCAACTCGGCCAGCTCGGTGATGAGCTCCCCGTCGGCGAACACGGCCCCCTGGCGCTCGACGCGGTTGAAAGGACTCATCATCGCGCGCTCGCTGGCGTCGGTGCCGCCGCCGGCGAGGTCGATCGGCCGCTCGCGCAGGAACTCGTCGCGCATGGAGACACCATGCAACCGCTGCAGGGCGAACGGATTCAGGTCGTATCCGGTGCTGATGTAGATGATGACCTTGCGCCGGTCCTGAATTCCCGCCAGTCCTTCCAGGACGCCGTTCACCGCCATGAACGCGCGGTGCGCGCGCCAGCGCAGCTCGCCCGGGCCGTCCGGTCCCTCCTGCGTGTTCTCGATGAGGTCGCGCGGCGTCATGCCGGTGCCTACGATCCCGTCCACCGCCGACTTCACGTGGCCCAGGTCGTAGGTGAGATCGACCGCCTTTCCGGCCGGGCCGTTGGAAATCAGCCCCACCAGGTCGCCGTCGTGCACCAGGGTGTCGGCTACTTCCTTGACGAAGTGGCGGACTCGGGGGGTGACCTCCGGCTCCAGGTGCATCGCATCGACGAAGAAGACGATGATGCGTCCCGGGATCTGGCTCTGTACGCGCCGCTCCGGGAGGATGATGCCCTCGTGCACCGGCGGCGGCGGCACGAGCTGGTTGAAGACCCGGCCGCCGTGCACCAGGATCAGCGACGCCACTTCCTGGGGCACGCCGTCTTCCAGTATCCGGAAGTCGTCCACCGTCAGATCGGGAACGAAGGCGCCGTTGGCGTCGCGGACGATGACGTCCGTACGGATCAGCGTGACGCCGGACCGGAAGGTGCCGCCCTGCGGGAGTCCGGGCGCCGGTTCGATCTGGGCCTGGGCCGCCGGTGCGAGGCCCGCCACCAGAACGACAATCCCGACCCCGAGTCCGGCACGCAGGAACCTCGACCGAATCGCTGGAAGATTGCACATGGGGATTCTCATCCTCCTTGTCGACGCAACGACCATCGTAACCCGTCTTGGGCACGACACGGAAGCCGGCCGATGCGAGTAGGATGGGGGAGAGGTGCCAATGAATGCTCCAACGCGCCGCTCGCTGGTGATTCTTCCCGTCTGGGCCGGTCTGTTGCTCGTGGCTCCTGCTGCGCCGGCAACTGCCGGGGCGCAACAGGACCGACCGACGGTCGCGGCCGCCGTCGCGGAGATGCTCCGCGACGGCCTCGACCTGGAGGACGTCGCCGTGACCGTCGCCGGCACCGAGGCGACGCTCGCCGGCAGCGTGCCGACGCTGTGGGACAAGACCGAG
>WTGR01000159.1 GCA_011523485.1 Acidobacteriota bacterium | reverse complement strand
GAATCACCGGGCAGGATCTCGCCGGTGCGATGATGGTGGTGGAGCGTGAGTGGAAAACGGCAACCCCACCAGACCCCGCGAGTTCCCACGAGCGTCGAGACTCCTGACCCGGCTCATCCCGAGGATCGGTCCGCGGCGACAATCGAGCAGATTTCCGTTCAGCGGATCCAGCATTTTCAGGGACCGCTTCCGTCGCCGGAGGAGCTTGCGCGGTACGAAACCGCGCTTGCAGGCTGTGCTGAACGGATCGTGTCGATGGCCGAACAGCAAGCGGCCCACCGGCGCGCGATAGAAGCCCGGATGATCGCCGAGAAGCTCGCGTCCGAGCGCTGCGGTCAGGTCTTCGCGTTCATCCTCGTTCTCGTCTCGATGCTCGTCGGCGGCGCACTGATCGCCCTCGACAAGGACATCAGTGGACTGACCGCGATTCTCGGAGCCCTCGCGAGCGTAGTGGCGATCTTCGTGTACGGACGCCGCAAGGATGCAGAGGAACGGCGGGAGAAGAGGTCCGACTTCGCCTCGCCTCAACTCCGGCTCCCGTACGACGAGACAGCGCCGGAGCCGGACCGTTCGTCTCGCGTGAGCAATCACGTAGGACCCAGATAGTGTCCACGAGTCCTGGCAGGACCGTTCGCCTGAAGCTGGATGTAGCGCTCGTCGAAGCGGTGGACGGCACCGCGCGAAGCCTGGGAACGACGCGGTCCGCCCATATACGCAAGGCGCTGACCAATGCGCTGGAGCGGCTGCGGGTCGAAGCTCTCGAGCTGCGCCATCGGCACGGCAAGCGGCCCACCGGCGCGCGATAGAAGCCCGGATGATCGCCGAGAAGCTCGCGTCCGAGCGCTGCGGTCAGGTCTTCGCGTTCATCCTCGTTCTCGTCTCGATGCTCGTCGGCGGCGCACTGATCGCCCTCGACAAGGACATCAGTGGACTGACCGCGATTCTCGGAGCCCTCGCGAGCGTAGTGGCGATCTTCGTGTACGGACGCCGCAAGGATGCAGAGGAACGGCGGGAGAAGAGGTCCGACTTCGCCTCGCCTCAACTCCGGCTCCCGTACGACGAGACAGCGCCGGAGCCGGACCGTTCGTCTCGCGTGAGCAATCACGTAGGACCCAGATAGTGTCCACGAGTCCTGGCAGGACCGTTCGCCTGAAGCTGGATGTAGCGCTCGTCGAAGCGGTGGACGGCACCGCGCGAAGCCTGGGAACGACGCGGTCCGCCCATATACGCAAGGCGCTGACCAATGCGCTGGAGCGGCTGCGGGTCGAAGCTCTCGAGCTGCGCCATCGGCACGGCTATGAGCGCCATCCGGTTTCGCGGGACGAGTTCAGCCGCTGGGAACAGGAACAGGTGTGGCCTGGACCTTGATTCTCCCTTTGCACGGCTAGGAATCACGTGCTAGTCTCCTAGAAAATCTAGGAGACGGTATGGACCCCAAGTCCGCCGGCGTGCTCCCGGGCACCCTCGACCTGCTGATCCTCAAGGCCATCTCGCTGGAGCGCTTGCACGGCTACGGCGTGCTGCTCCGGATTCGGCAAATCTCGGGCGAGGCCCTCGACGTGCCGCAGGGTTCCCTCTACCCGGCCCTCAATCGCCTGGAGCACCGGGGTCTGATCGAGTCGGAGTGGGGCGAGAGCGAAAACCGCCGCCGCGCCAAGTACTACCGTCTGACCCGCGCCGGGCACCGGCGCTTCGAGGAAGACGCGGCAGGCTGGGAACGGCTGGCCGCCGCCATGCAGGCCGCCCTGAGCGCGACACCGGACGAGGCGTGACGTGTTTTCGCGCCTGCGGTCGTTCCTGACCGCCTGGACCCGGCGGGAGCGCTTCGAGGACGCGCTCGACGAGGAGGTGCGGTTCCACCTCGACTCCTACGCTGCCGACCTGTTCCGTTCCGGGATGCCCGAACGGGAAATGCAGCGGCGCGCCCGATTGCACTTCGGCGGCATCGAGCGCATGAAGGACGACTGCCGCCGCGCGCGCAGGCTGTGGCTCATCGACGAACTGGACCGCGTCATGGCCAATATCCGATTCGGGCTGCGCATGCTGGTCAAGGCACCGGTCGTGACGGGTGTGGTGGTCGTCTCCCTGGCCCTCGGCATCGGCTCGAACGCCGCGGTCTTCTCCCTCTTCAGCCAGGTGCTGCTGCGCCCGCTACCCGTCGCGGAGCCCGAACGCCTCGTCAATCTGGAAGCTCCCGGACGCAGCTGGTGGCCAGGCTGGACCCGAACCTGCCGGTGACCCGTCTCAGGACGCTGGGGCAGCAGGTCCGCGAGAACGTCTCCGGCGACAGCATGGTCTCACTGCCTTGCACTTCGACAAGAGCCGTGCTATCCTCTCTCCTGTCGAAGTACAAGGGAGGCCTGGATGAAGACGATGCCGTTGAACCGCCGGCTTGCGAGGACACCCCATGCCTGACAAAGCCGTCAAGATCCCGGAAGTCCGGAGGTCTGCCGGGAGAGCGGCGCGGTAGAGAGCCTCCGGACGTTGGGTTCCCGCCGGGCCGGCGCTGCACCCCGGCATTGCATGTGGAGATCGTTCCCGATGGCGACACTGGGAAGCTACACGCTGCTCGCCGCCTTCGTCGCCTGCGCCTACGCGGCCGCCGCCGTGGTGGCCGGGCACCGGCGGCATGCGCCGCGGCTGGTCGAGAGCGGCATCGGCTCGTTCTACCTGGTCACCGCGCTGATGACGCTGGCCTCGGCGATCATCGTGCGCGCCTTCGTCGTCGGCGACT
>WTGR01000414.1 GCA_011523485.1 Acidobacteriota bacterium | reverse complement strand
GAGATCCGCGGCAGCCCGCCGGTGCTGTTGCTCACCCGCTCGACCGGCATGCCGAACTTGTCCAGCAGCCCGACGTGCAGGTTCGCCAGCGGCGCACCGTCCGGATACACGAGGTGTTGGCCGCCCTTGATCTGCCCGCCTCCGCCGCCCGCCAGCAGGATCGGCAGGTTCCGCGGCGAATGGGCGTTGCTGTCGCTGAACCCGGCGCCGTAGACGATCGTGACGTGGTCCAGCAACGACCCGTCACCGTCCGGCGTCGATCGCAACTTCTCGAGGAACGACGCGAACAGCGACATGTGATAGGTCTGGATCTTCGTCAGCTTCGCCAGCGTCTCCGGGATGTTCTTGTGGTGCGAGAGCGGATGATGCGCCTCGAACACCCCGGCTTCGGGGTAGGTCCGGCCGCTCAGCTCGTGGCCGATCATGAAGGTGATGACTCGCGTCCGGTCCGACTGGTACGCCAGCAACTGCAGGTCGTACATCAGCGCCGCGTGCTCGGCGAAGCTCGCCGGGACGCCCAGCGGCCGCGTCGCCGTCGGCGCATCCTCGTTGTCCTGCCGCCCCGCCAGCTCGATGCGCCGCTCGACGTCGCGGACCGCATCGAGGTACGCGCCGACCTTGACGCGGTCGCTCGGCCCGAGACGCCGCGACAGCCGCGCCACGTCCTCGCTCACGGCGTCGAGAATGCTGCGCTGCTCGCGCATGCGGGCCCGGCGCACCGCCGGATCCGTGCTCTCGGTGTCGCCGAACAACCGTTCGAAGACCGCCCGCGGATTGTGCTCCATGGGCAGCGGGGTCGACGCGCTGCGCCACGAGACCGTGTACGAGAACGAGCAACTGAGGTCGCCGCTGCACGAGCCCGCGAAGTTGGCGCCCTCCAGGCCGATCTCGAGCGATGCCAGCGGGGTGTGCTGCCGCAACTCGTCCGCCAGCCGCTGATCCAGCGAGAGGACCGCCTTCCGGTTCCAGGCCTCCGGCCGGTCCGGCATCTCGGCCGTCAGGAACCAGGTCGAGGCGCGGGCATGCGGCCCGCGGCCCGTTCCCCGCGGCGTCTCGAGCCCCGACAGCACGGTCAGCCGGTCGCGAAACGGCGCCAGCGGCTGCAGGATCGGCGTCAGCTCGAAGCCGGTTCCCGCGGTCGCCGGCGTCCAGTTCTGCATCACCATGCCGTTCGGCACGTAGACGGCCCCGAACCGCAGCGCCGGCTTGGCCGCCGATCTGCCCAGCGCGGTCAGCGCCGGCACCATGCCGTCCAGCAACGGCAGGGCCAGGGTGGCGCCGATGCCCCGCAGGACCGTCCGCCGAGGGATCGCCTTCTTGGTAACGAACATCATGACTCCGACCTCCTCATTTGGAACGGCATGCTCTCGACGAGCTCGAGAATGATGGACGACCAGCGGTAGTCGTCGTCCGCCGCCGCCGCGACGATCCGCCGGACGGCCGGCTGATCGGTGTATTCGACGCCGCGCCCGAGCGCGTACGTCAGCAGCTTCTCCGTGACGGTACGCATCACGCTGATTTCGTTGCGCAACAACGCGTCCCGCAAGCTCGCGGCCCCTTCCACGACGCTCCCGTCGACGAGCGTGCCCGACGCGTCGATGGGCGTGCCGGCCTCGCTCGTGGTCCGCCAGCGCCCGATCGCGTCGAAGTTCTCGAGCGCGAAGCCCGGCGGGTCCATCATCCGATGGCACGCCGCGCACGCCGGATTCGCCCGGTGCTGTTCCATCTGCTCGCGGATCGACAGCACGGCGCGCCCGCGGAGGTCCTCCTCCAGGGCCGGCACGTCGGGCGGCGGCGGCGCCGGCGGCATGCCCAGGATGTTGTCGAGCAGCCACTTGCCCCGGAGGACCGGGGAGGTCCGGGTGGGATAGGCGGTGAGCGTCAGCAGACTGGCGTGTCCCAGCAGACCCGCTCGACCACCGCCATCCACCGTCACGCGCCGGAACCGCTCGCCGTACACGCCCGGAATGCCGTAGTGATGCGCCAAGCGCTCGTTCACGAACGTGTAGTCGGCGGTCAGCAGTTCCATCAGGCTGCGGTCTTCGCGCAGTTGGCTCCGCAGGAACAACTTCGTCTCCTGCTCCATGTCCGCCCTGAGGTTCTCGTCGAACTCGAAGAACACCTCGAAGTCCGGCTGCACGCCGCCCAGGCGGTCCAACTGCAGCCACTGACTCGCGAAGTTGTCGACGAGCGCCGTCGACCGACCGTCGGCCAGCATGCGCCGCACCTGCCGCTCGAGCACGGCGGGCTCGTGCAGGCGCCCCTCCTCGGCCACGGCAAGCAACTCCTCGTCGGGAATGCTGCTCCACAGGAAGAACGACAACCGGGAAGCCAGCTCCAGGTCGCTCAGGGGATAGGCCGTTCCGTCCGCGATATCCACCGGGTCGGCCTCTACCCGGAACAGGAAATCGGGCGCGACCAGCAGGCGCTCGAGCGCCTTCTGCATCCCCCCTTCGAAGCCGTGCTCATCCCGGTTGGACGTGTAGAAGGCCAGCAGCCTCGTGACCTCGTCCTCGGTCACCGGACGCCGATACGCGCGCCGCGCGAGCGCGGACAGTATCTGCCTCGCGCAGGGCTCGTCGTCCGCTCCGCTCGCCGGCCGGCACGTGAAGATCCGCCGCCGGCTCGGCGTGTCGCCGGGGCCCGTGGCGTCGTACGGGCCGGTGAGGTCCACGCGCTCGACCGCCGCGTTGCCGTAGTAGAAGCCCTCGCCGCTGAGCGAGAAGCCCGACAG
>WTGR01000820.1 GCA_011523485.1 Acidobacteriota bacterium | reverse complement strand
GAATAGCCATACGCGGACAGTAGCAGCGGGACGTGGTAGTGGCCTTGCGGATCCGCGACACCAAAGCGCACCGGCACGACATCGAGGAACGCCGGTTCGGCAGACGGCCCGCCCACGCTCTTCCGGTACTCGCCCGCCATGAAACGGAGCTCGTAAGTCCCGGTGGCAAACGCCTCGCCTTCCAGCAGGGCACCTTCGATGCGCCCGTCCTCGTTCGTCACGACCGTCTTGAGTCGTTCCGCCGCAGCGCCGTCCAGGCGCCAGAGCTCCAGCGTCAAGCCCCGCGCCGGCGTGCCCAGCGTCAGGTCGAGCACATGTGTCGTCAACCGCCCGATTGGTCTTCACTCCTCGGCTGCCGAAAGCCGTCTTGTCGTATCTTCAGAACAACCGGCGATTGTCTACGAATTTCTTAGCCTTTGCCAGCAGTTGCGTCCTCGGACTGCGCGTCCGCCAGGCGCTGGAGGATGGGAGCGAAGTGGCCGAACGCGGGTGTCGTCATGCCGACCCGCTTGCCGGCATCGTCCAGGCGTCGGACCGTGACGATCTCCCGGAAGTTCGGCTGCGCCTCGAATTCGGCCGCCTCTTGCGCGCTCATGGGGCCGCCCTGCAGCTTGAGGGAGTGCACCGAGGCAGCGCTCAGCCTGTCGAAATAACCGGGATCGGTGGCGCAGAGATAGCGCTTTGCCGCCACGTGATAGCGGCAGCAATCGACGACGACCGCGGGGAAGAACGGTTTGAGAAACCGGGCTCCGGCCTTTTCGTGAAACCGGTCCTCTGTATCGCTCATCGAAAAGGAGCCGGCATCGCCGACCACGTGACCGATGTCGTGCAGCAGCGCAGCGGCGACGATCTCCTCGGGATCGCCGTTCCGCTCGGCGACGGTGGCACCCTGCAGCATGTGTTGGGCCAGCGTGACGGCCTCCCCGAGATACCGCTCGCCGCCCCGGCGCGCGAAGACGTCCCCGATGAAGGCCACGATCGTCCCGCGGTCGAGCCCGGGGAGGCCAGTCTCGTTCATTCCGCTGCCTCCCTACACGCAGCCGTCAGCACCGCGAGCTTCGACAGCAGGCCGTCCTTGTCGGCGTAGCAGCCCTGAAGCCAGCGCTCGCCAGAACCCGAATAGGCCCTGCGCCCATGAAGAACGCGCGTGTTGTCCAGCACGACGCACTCTCCCGGTTCGAGCCGGAGCATGACCTGCATCGCCGGGTCGTCGACGATCTCGCCCAGGCGGCGGTAGGCCCCGTACCAGGCATCCATCCGCTCGAACGGAACGTCCGTCACCGCCGCAAGGGAGCGGTTGTTGAAGCGAACGGCGGTGAGCTCGCCGTCCGGCGCCAGCTTGAGGATCGGTCGCCGCGCGCTGAGGTTCGTCGAAGCCTCGCCGGTGTAGCGGAAGCGCGCGCAGTACCTGCTCAGCACCTCGAAGTCGTCGGCACGTTCATTCCGGAGCCGTTCCGCCGCGCGGAAGCCGTCGACCACGATGCTCTCCCCGCCCTCGGCGGAATTCTCCAGGCAATAGAGCACCTGCAGCGTGGGCGCCGGGTCCCTGTAGGGATTGTCGGTATGGGCCTGGAGCCCGAGGCTGGAGAACGCGAGGTTGGTCGGGTTCACCTCGGTGCGGACCTCGAAGTGCCGACCGTAATTCGTCTCCCGCACGTATCCGAACAGGTCGACGACATCGAACAGCGCGCCCGGCTTCGTGCTTCCCCCGACGATCCTGCCGAACCCGAAGCGGACGACCGCCCCCAGCCACTCGCGCAACCGCGCGCTGTCGGCCTTGAGGGCTTTGATGTCCGCTTCGGGGATCTCGGCCAGGGCACGGCTGTCCCAGGTTTCGAGCCCGGCTGCGATCCAGCCCCGCTCGTTGCGGGCGGGGCGGTCGTAGGCGTGCCTGAGGAGCCACCCCAGATTGTAACCGACGGTCCTGTTCTCCGGTTGAAACGACACGGTGAGCGTCGCGCCATCGGCCGTGGCGGCCACGATGGTCGTGTCCTCCGGAATATCCCCGACCGTGATCAGCCTCTGGCCGTTCTCCGCCGAGCGGGTCTGCTCGTCTTGAGCATTGTCCCGCAACCAGATGGCGTGAAACCGAAGCGGCGTCGGGCCGAGGCCACTTATTTCGACGACCTGTCCGTCAGGGCTGAGAGTGACGTCGGGCATCGCGCTCGCTCCCCGAATACCGGAGCGAATGGTAGCGGATCGAGACGGCGAGCGGTCCGGAATTCGAGGAGGGTGCCCGTTGGTCTCACGGGCCCCCGCCCCGGAGCGCGGCGGCGCGCTCCCTGAGCACGTACTTCTGGACCTTGCCGGTCGAAGTCTTGGGCAGCGCGCCGAACACCACGGTCCTGGGGCACTTGAAGTGCGCAAGCTCGCCCCGGCAGAAGTCGATCAGCGCGGCCTCGTCGGCGTCGGCGCCATCCTTCAGCGTGACGAAGGCGCAGGGCGTCTCGCCCCAGGTTTCGTCGGGCCGCGCCACCACCGCGGCCTCCAGCACCGCCGGGTGGCGGTAGAGCGCCCCTTCGACCTCGATGGTGGAGATGTTCTCGCCGCCCGAGATGATGATGTCCTTGGCCCTGTCCCTGAGCTCGATGTAGCCGTCGGCGTGGACGACGCCGAGATCGCCGGTGTGGAACCAGCCGCCGGCGAAGGCCTCCCCGGTCGCCTGCGGATTGGCGAGATATCCCTTCATCACCGTGTTGCCGCGCATGAAGACCTCGCCCATGGTCTCGCCGTCCG
>WTGR01000503.1 GCA_011523485.1 Acidobacteriota bacterium | reverse complement strand
ACCTGGAGCTGCACCGCCGCGAGAAGATGCTGGCGTTCGTCCTCGAGCACCTGCGTCCCGAGGGCGCAGGAGCGGCCGGTTCATCGGGCGAATGAACGAACCAGGCGGCCCACTGCCACGCTCGGACTTCGCCGCACCGGCCGAAGGCAGGGCCGAACGTCTTCGGATCAGTCGTCCCGATGCACGGTCGCCGGAGAGAACGCGGGAAGGCAGACGGCGATGTACTCGGCGCCACCCGGCTTCGGGCTACTGTAACGTACCCATTCGCCCGGCGCCGCCACGACGGCCTGACCGGCCGCGACGTCGAGGCGCCCTCCCTCGTGCTCCACGCGCAGCAGGCCGCGGAGCACGACCGTAATCTCCTCGAACTCCGGCTTCTGGCCCGGCTCTTCCCA
Organism: Acidobacteriota bacterium; assembly: GCA_011523485.1. Next base: position 2,344 of record WTGR01000503.1, on the reverse strand, counting down.
TCCCGCCGGCGACACCATGCGGGCGACGCTCACCTGCCGGTGTCCGGAATTGACCCGCCCGGCGAACTCCTGGATCTGCTTGGGCTTCGTCCCGGCGGCTTCGACGATGGACGGACGCTCGATCAGGATGGGCATCGGTTGTCCCCCTACCGCAGGTGGCGGCCGCCGTCCACGCGGATCGTCTCGCCGGTGATGAAGTCCGACTCGAGCAGGCCGACGACGGTGTCGGCTATTTCCTGCGCGCCGCCCCAGCGGCCCACGGGCGTCGCCCGCTCGACCGCCTCGATGTCCCCGGCGTCCAGATCCGGAGGCGGCACGATCGGGCCGGGCGCAACGGCGTTGACGAGAATCCCGTCGCCGGCGAGCTCCAGCGCCAAGGCCTCGGTGAGTCCCATCACGGCTCGTTTCGCAACGTAGTACGGGAGATATCCAGTGTAGCGCGGTCGGCCGCTGGCGGCGGTCCAGTCGCTGAAGTGGACGATGCGCCCCCCGCCGGCGGCGCGCAGATGCGGCACCGCCGCCCGCGCCAGACGCCATGCCGCCGAGAGATCGACGTCGAGCGCCCGGGTCCAGTCCGCGTCCGTCAGCGCGTCGAAGGAGGTATGCCGGTAGACCGACGCCATGTGGATCAGAAAATCGAGGCGGCCGAATCGCCCGGCGGTTTCGTCGACCAGCCGCTCCACCTCGAGCCGCTGCGCGAGATCCGCGCGCGCGACCGCCGCCGCGCGACCGGCGCCGCGCACGCGATCGGCCGCCGTCTCCGCTTCGGCGCCGGATCGATTGTAGGAGAGGGCGACGTCCACGCCGCATCTCGCAAGCCGCTCGGCGACCGCCGCGCCGATACGCCTGCCGCCCGTGATGAGCGCGACCTTGCCGGTGAGATCCATGGCGCCGATGTCCCGTCAGCCGGCCGGCGCCGCCCGACCCGGGCTCTGCCTCGAAGCGGCCCGGACCCGCTCGCGCGTCCCGCGCCCGGAAACACGCTCCCAGCCTTGAGCCCCGCTTACCTGAAACAAACCGTCGCTCAAGTGTTTCCCGCTCGAATGACTCGCGCTTGCAGCGGTGACCGGGGTGACGGGGCTACCCCGAATCGCCGCCACCGCCTTGACCGCCGTCCGGCGCCTGGTTCGGCGCTCCGCCCGGCTCGTGCACGTGCCGCTCCGCGTCCTCGGCGGGCGGCGTGTGCGCCGGCTGCGCGGCGTCGGGCCGCAGGATCTCGTCGAGCAGGAACACGTCGGTCAGCAACGCCCGGAGGTGGATCATCCCGTTGAGGTTGTCGATCATCTGCGACGTGATGCCCGGCTGCGCCAGGACCAATTGCACTGCCGCGAGGCCGGCCGCCGAGTCCCGTTGCATGACCTCGATGAACGCCCGGTAGCGGTCGCCGTTCTGCGGGCCGCGCTCCTCCGCCAGGGCCAGGAAGCTCCCCGGCAGCTCGCCCAGCGTCGCCGCCATCTTCTCCAGGCGCTCGCGGACGAGCTTGTCGTTCGCAAGCGCCATCTGCACGTTGACGCCCCTGGCCGCGTACGCGAGACAGTACTCGTAGGTCTCTTCGACGACGTTGACGTGCGCCTGCAGCGCTTCCGTCGCGGACTGCGACATTACAGACACCTCACCCATCCGCTACGGCGCCGACCGGACGCCGTGCGCCGTACACAAGAGGAGCGACGCCAAGCCTCGCCCGGCGCCGCCCCACGGATTACCCAGTCGAACGCGAACGGTACTAACCCTTCGACGTCGATCCCTTGGACACGTCCCAACGCTCCGGATCGTGATGGTCCAGATAGTGCCGGCGATCTACCGATCCGAAGAGCATCGACTTCGTCAGCCAGAACTTGTCGGGCCGAATCGCGAAGTAGATGTGGGTCAGCGTCAACATCACGAACAGCACCGCGCCGAGGCCGTGGAGGGTGTACATGAGTCCCCAGGTCGGCTCCGAGAGCAGGTACGCGTTCCGCGGCACCAGCGCGTTCTCGATCCGGAACATCATGACGAGCCCGGTTCCGATCACCGCCAGCCCCGCCAGCATGACGGCTGTGTGGTACAGCTTGTGGTCCAGCGGGTACTTCCCGTGCTTCTTGATCTCGCCGGCCTCGTGCCCCATCTGGCGCTTGACCCGCTGCACCGCCTCGTCCATGTCGTCCGGAAGAATCCAGATCGACCAGAAGTCGAGGTAGAAGGTCGCGTGCACGATGTGGTAGAGAATCGAGATCGTCAGCACGATGCCCGCGATCCAGTGGATGGTGACCCACGGGAACTGGATGCCGATGATCGGGAAGAACCCGGTCACCAGCAGCACCAGCATCGCCGCCGCCATCACCCAGTGGAATATCCGGGCCCACAG
>WTGR01000903.1 GCA_011523485.1 Acidobacteriota bacterium | reverse complement strand
CCGCCCTCACGCTCGACCTGACCTACAACACCGACTTCGCGCAGGTGGAGGTGGACGATCAGCAGATCAACCTGGACCGCTTCAATCTGTTCTTCCCCGAGAAGCGGCCCTTCTTTCTCGAGAACGCCGGCGTTTTCTCGGTGAGCAGCGTCCGCCAGGTGGCCGGCGGCGACCCGGGCCAGACCGAGCTGTTCTTCAGCCGCCGCATCGGAATCGGTCCGGACGGACGCGAGATCCCGATCCTCGGGGGCGCCCGGTTGTCGGGCAAGGTCTCCGACGCGGTGTCGGTCGGCCTCCTCAACATGCAGACCGAGGAGACGGGCGGCGTAACGCCCGCGAACAACTTCACCGTCGCGCGCGCCTATCGCGACCTGCCGAACAGCTCGCAGCTCGGCGCGATCTTCGTCAACCGGCAGGGCACCGGCGCGCTGGCCGGCGATCGCGACTACAACCGTACCTACGGCATGGACGGACGCGTCGGGCTGGGGCAGAACAGCCAGATTGCGGGATTCGCCGCCACGACCGATACCCCCGGCCTCGAGGGGAGCGATCATGCCTACAACGTGGCCTGGGATCACAACTCCGAGCAGTGGCGCTTCACGCTGGGCTACGTCGAGGTGGCCGACAACTTCAACCCGGAAGTCGGGTTCCTGAAGCGGCAGGGTTTCCGCAACCTCGATTCCGGCTTTTCGTTCATCACCCGTCCGCGGAGCATCCCGTGGCTGCATCAGGTGCGGCCGCACGCCACGTTCAACCGGTTCTGGAACTTCAACGGCTTCCAGGAGAGCTCGTTCCTCCACATCGACAACGACCTGGAGTTCGCGGACAGCACCCTCATCAAGACCGCGTGGAACGTCACCGGCGAGGGCGTGACCGAACCGTTCGAGATCGCGAAGGGCGTGTGGGTGCCGGCCGGCGTCTACGACCACCACGAGGCGCAACTGGCCTACGAGTCGAACCGCGGCGCACCGGTCAGTTGGGGCGTGCGCGCCCGCATCGGAGGATTCTTCGGAGGCCATCGCGCCACGATCGGACCGACGCTCAGCGTCCGCACCGGCGACCGCTTCAACGCGTCCGTGCAGTGGAGCCGGAACGACGTCGATCTGCCGGGCGGCCACTTCATCGCCAACCTGACGAGCGCCCGCATCGCCATCAACTTCTCCCCGCGCCGCTTCTTCATGGCGCTCGTCCAATACAACGATGCCGCCGATCTCTGGTCCGCCAACCTGCGGCTGGGCTTGCTCGGGCAGGCCAACACCGGCCTGTTCCTCGTCTACAACGACACCCGCGGCCTGCACGACATGATCCCGTTCGGCGGGGGCCGCAGCGTGATCCTGAAGTACAGCCGGATGTTCGACGTGTTCGACTGATGTCCGGTCGGCACGTTCGGGGGCCTGTCCGACGGACTCACTCGCCGCGGCCCGACGAAGTTTGCTCGAGAAGCTCCTGCAGTCGCGGCAGGGCTCGCCGGTCCTTCTCCCGGTCCGCGGCGCTCTTCGATCGGATCACGTCGGCCAGCGACGCGACGAGAATGGACACGCCCTCGGCGGCATCCAATGCGACGGCGTCCCGTTTCAGGTCGTCGTAGCCGCCGGTGCCCGCCGGGGTGAAGGACACGTCCAGGGCTCCCGCCCGGGTCGTCAGGTTGAGGATGGCGTCCGGTCCAAGATTGCGCAGGAAACCGGCGGAACAATCGAAAGGGAGCCCCTGAGGGGCATCGGCGGTGCGGACGCGGGCGTCGAGCGCTCGCAGAGCGGCGGCGAGACAGTTGAGGTTGTCAGCATCTTTCGCCGGCGCGATGTCGATGTCCAGGGTCACGCCGACGTCACCGTGCAGGACCGCGGCCATTCCGCCGATCAAGACGAAGCGCACGTTGGCTTCGTGCAATGCGGCCAGCATGACTGCGGGATCGAACGGCTCGTCAACCACGGGCCCGCTCCCGAATCTGCCGCCGGCCCCGCAGCACGAACCGTGCGGTACGAGTGGCGTCGGCCAGACGTTCGGCGGGTGTTCGACTGAGGGTGCGCGAGAACAGCGAAGCGGTCTCGGTGTCGGGTTCGCCGAGCCTGGCGCGGATCTCGAACCCGGCTGCGCCGACGAGGCGCTCCACCATGCCGGTCGAGGGGATGCGGGCGCCGGATTCTATGCGGGCAATCGTCGATTGCGGCACGCCGGCCCGGTGTCCAAGCTCCGTCTGCGTGAGTCCCGCGCGCCTGCGTGCCTCACGAACGAGATTGCGGAGGATCACCCAGTCTTTATAGCCGATTGGCTATGTACAGTGCAAGCGCGACGGCTGGGCCAGCGGCGGTTTGTGGAGGCGCGTGCGAACGAGAAGCCAGCGGGGCGGTTGCGTGAACGCCCGCCGATTCGGTAGAATCCAATATCCGACCATTCTGGTCGGGAATGCGGGTCGAACATCGACCGCGACTCTCCGCCGTCCCCGGGCGGCCGGAGGTGTCGCGTGGACCGGGAGCAGGCGTCATGGCGACCTCGACCGACAACATCGAGCAGCTTGCGAATCAGGACTACAAGTACGGCTTCGTCACCGACATCGACGCCGAGGCGATCCCGCCGGGGCTGAACGAGGAGATCATCCGGATCATCTCGGCCAAGAAGGACGAGCCCGAGTGGCTGCTGGAGTGGCGGCTCAACGCGTTCCGCGTCTGGCGGACGATGGCCGAGCCGAAGTGGCACAACGTGCACTTCCCGCCGGTCGACTTCCAGGACATCATCTACTACTC
>WTGR01000331.1 GCA_011523485.1 Acidobacteriota bacterium | reverse complement strand
TGTTCAACGAGTTGTCGTAGACGCCGATGCCGGTGATCTTGCTGCCGGCCGGCAGGCGGAGCGGCTCGGCGAGCTCGTAGTGGATCTGCCAGTTGAAGTCGAATCGCGGCACGTCGAGCACCGTGACCTCGCTGCCGTCGGGGTAGGTCACGACCCACTTCAGGCTCTTGCCGCGCAGATGCATGTGCGGCGAGAGGCCGTACAGCGTGATCGGCTCGGTGATCGGCGTGATGCCGGTGATCTTCCAGTCGTCCTCGTAGGGCGGGATGTTCGGGATCTTCGCCCGGCGCACGGAGCCGTCGGCGTCCCGCGTCGGCTTTATCTCCTCGCCCTCGACGATGTAGATGTCGGTCCCGAAGGGATCGGTGGGGAACGCGTTCCCCGCCTGCCGGGTCAGCACTTCATGGGTCACCGGGACGGTGTTGAACCAGATGCCGAGCTTGCTCCGCTCCACCTCGGGCCGGCCGGTCGGGTTGTAGTGCATCGTCCAGCGGATCCACTTGCCGGCGGTCAGCCGCTTGCCGGTGCCGGGCCGGTGCCGCTCGACGCCCCGCCCGGGAACGTACGAAAGCAGCTTGCTGGTGCCGGGCAGGTTGACCTCGTTGAACACCGGCTGGGCCACGCGCCCCGACCCGTCCGCCGACTGCTCCGCCTCCGCCTCCGCGTTCGGATCGTCGACCAGCACGCCGTCGACCACCTTCTTGCCCGCCGGCAGGTCGACGACGTAGGCGCCCGAGTGGTGGACCACCGCGTAGTTGCTCGGCTTCAGCTCCAGGACCTCCGCGAAGCGATCCTCGTCCCACGGGATTGCGGAGTAGAAGTCGATGTAGTCCTCCTCGCCCTCGGCGGCGATGGTGTACTCCACCGGCAGATCGAAGACGTAGTCCGGTTCGCCGCCCTCGTACGTCCAGCCTGCCGGAAAGTCCGGCAGCCCCGGCAGGTCGGCGGCGAGCCCGCGCGGTGCGCCGCCGTCCACCCATGCGGCGATGGTGTCGATCTGCGCCTGGTCGAGCCGCCGTTCGTTGCGGAACGGCAGGCTGTTCTCCGGGTCCGCGGGCCACGGCGGCATGGCGCGCGACACGACCAGGTCCTTGATCGACCGCGCCCACGGCCGGGACTCCGCGTACGACGTCAGCGACATCGGCGCGATGTTGCCGGGGCGGTGGCACGTCACGCAGTTGTCGAACAGGATGGGGGCGACGTCCTTCGTGAACGTCGGAACCTCCTCCGCGCCGCCGCCGGCCAGAGCCGGGCCGGCCGCCAGCAACACCGCAGCCGCCGCCGAGAGCGCCGCACCGATTGTCGCCCGTCGCATCATGGGTTGACCTCTTTCCGAATGCCGTTCGCGGTATTCACGCTACGCGCCGCGACGGCGCTACTGCAGCAACTCGGCCTTCAACCAGGCGACGAGCGCCGCAAAGATGTATCGAATCGCTCGCATTGCTGCCTCCTGCCGGCCGCGGCGCATGCGCGGCTCTCGCTCTCGGTGGACCTTCAGTGAATCATGTGTCGGCTATTGCGCCGGGGGCGCGTTCACCCTGTCGAACAGATCGAGCTTCTCCTTGCGCACTTCGCGCGTGGTCTTGATGTCGGATCCGAACTCCAACCACTCGTCGGTCGCCGCCTCGTAGCGCGGCCAGGTCGCGAGCCCCTCGCCGTTCGGATCCCCCGTGCGCGCGAAGTTCGCCCAGTATCGCGTCATCGCGTGCGAGATCTCGTGATCCCAGTCCGTCCAGTCGATTCCCACCAACCGCGTGTTGCCGAAGGCGTAGGCCAGGTCGCCCGAGTGGTACGCGCCGTAGCCGTCGGGCCCGTCGGGCATGTCGATGGCGGCGCGTTCGGGGACGTAGATCCGGAACACCGGCGGCGCCTGGCTGAAGAAGTAGAGGTAGGCGGCGTTGCCGGAAGACTCCACCGCGCGGGCCCAGGTCCGCATCTCCCACACGAAGCTGCGATCGGCTTGAATCGCCTGCGCCCCCCACTTCGTCGATTTCTCGACCTCCGGCGCGTAGGCGGCCTGCAACGCCTCGGCGTGCTCGCCGTACTGCTCGCGGAGCATCGCGTCCAGCTCCGCCCCGGTCCGCTCCGGCATGCCGGCGTAGAGCGTCGTACCCTCGTTCGCCAGGGCGCCGACGATGACCGGCACGTCGTTGTGCTCGCCCGCCGCGAAGATCTCCCGGGCAGGTCGCGGCATGAACCAGCCGTCGATGATGGCGCCCGACCCGATGCGGGAGTCGAGCACCGCCTCGGCGTCCAGCGCTCGCAGCGCCGTCAGCGCCGCGGCGTCATCCCCTTCGACGCCGAGCGCCGCCGCTGCCGCCAGTCCCGCCTCCTGCGCGGCCGCCAGGTCGGGTCGTCCGCCCCGGAAGCAGCCCCCGGAGTGGCCGATCGCCTTGTGGAACAGCCCGGCCGCCAGCGGCGACGCCATCAGGTAGCAGACGCTCCACGAGCCGGCCGACTGCCCGAAGATGGTGACGTTGCCCGGATCCCCTCCGAAGGCCGCGATGTTGTCGCGCACCCACTCCAGCGCCGCGACCTTGTCGAGCAGGCCGTAGTTGCCGGAAGCGGCGTGCGGCGACTCCGCGGTCAGCGCGGGGTGCGCCAGAAAGCCGAACGGCCCGAGGCGGTAGTTGATGGTGACCAGCACGACGTCCTGCTCGGCGAGCGCGGCGCCGTCGAAGATCTTCGCACTGCCCCAGCCGCCGGTATGCCCGCCGCCGTGGAACCAGACCATCACCGGCCGCG
>WTGR01000453.1 GCA_011523485.1 Acidobacteriota bacterium | reverse complement strand
GTCGTCCATCACCTGCCCGACAGCCACATGAACAGCCTGATCCGCTTCAAGTGGGCGCTGACCGAGGACCGGCCGACGATCAAGGCCTACGACGAGCGGGGCTGGGCGCTGTTGCCCGACAGCCGGGAGCCGATCGCCGGTTCGCTCGACCTGCTCGATGCCCTGCACCGCCGCTGGGTAACCCTGCTGCGGGGCCTGAGCCGGACGCAACTGCAGCGCGAGTTCGTGCACCCGGAATCGGGCCCCGCCGCGCTGGCGGTCACGGTCGGCTCCTATGCCTGGCACGGCCGGCACCACCTGGCGCACATCGAACGGCTCATCCAGCGCGAGGTCTGGGACTGAGCAGCGGCCGCCAGCACCGGGGCCCTTCACCGAGAGCAGCACTTCACGAGGTCTTGCACATGACGGACCGGCCTCTCCGCGACCAGGTGGCCGTCGTCGCCGGGGCCACGCGCGGCGCCGGCCGCGGCATCGCCCGCATGCTGGGCGCGGGGGGCGCCACCGTCTACTGCACCGGCCGTAGCGTGCGGGGCCGGCCCGCCACCGCGGGACGCCCCGAAACGATTGAAGGCACCGCGGAAATGGTCACCGCGGCGGGCGGTCGCGGGATCGCCGTTCGGACGGACCACACCGCGGAGGAGGAAGTCGAGCGGCTCTTCGCCCGCGTCCGCGCCGAGCAGGGCCGGTTGGACGTGCTGGTCAACGACATCTGGGGCGGCGACGCGCTGACCGAATGGGGATCGCCGTTCTGGACGCTCTCCATCCCGCGGGGGCAGGAGCTTGTCGAACGCGCCGTCCACAGCCACATCATCACCAGCCGGCACGGCGCACCGCTGATGGTCGAGCGCAACGCGGGGCTCATCGTCGAGGTGACGGACGGCGACACGCACGGGTACCGCGGCAACCTGTTCTACGACCTCGCCAAGAACGCCGTCATCCGGCTCGCCTACGCCATGGCCGCCGACCTGCACGCCCATGACGTGACCGCGCTGGCGATCACGCCGGGCTTCCTGCGCTCCGAGGCGGTTCTCGGGTCCTTCGGCGTTACCGAGGCGAACTGGCGGGACGCCATCGAGAAGGACCCCTACTTCGCCGAGTCCGAGACACCCAGCTTCGTCGGCCGGGCCATTGCCGCGCTGGCCGCCGATCCGGACGTAGCGAAGAAGAGCGGCGGGCTGTTCTCCAGTTGGGGACTGGCGAAGGAATACGGTTTCACCGACCTCGACGGACGCCAGCCGGATTGGACCACCTTCTTCCGGCGCAAGGTAGGCGAGATCGTCGAACGGAACACGACGCCGGACGAGATGGACCTCTTCGTCGTCCGCAGCCGGCTCTACCAGGCCGAGCTCGACCCGTCCTTCGCCGAGGAGGCCTCGCACCTGCGGGCCTGGCTGGACCGGCAGAGGTAATCGACGAATGTCGGCGCCTTGAGTGCCTGCTGCAACGGCTCGACCTGGACGGCCGGCGACGCAAGGATGCGGTCTGCCATCGACGTCCCGGTTCACAGCAGCGCCACGACCGCCGCCGCGAACGCGCGGAGGTCGCCGAGGTTCTCCTGCATCACGGCATGCACCCGCCGGTAGTCGACCTCCCAGTAGACATGCACCAGCAGGTTGCGGAACTTCGCCATGCTCTGCAACCGCTCGGTGAGATCGGGTGCGACGATGCCCGCCTCGCCAAGCAGCCCGAAACAACCGGCGTAGTCGGCCGGCGTGGCGCGCAGCCGGCGTGACGACACGTGATAGCAGAGTGCGAGCGCGGCCTCGATGGCGACCAGGAGACGGTAGGACGCGATATCCTGCGCGTCGCGATCGGCGAGGAAGTCGGCGCGAGGAACGGCGGCCAGCGCCTCCAGCCGCTGCACGGAGTCCTCGATCTCCGCGCAACGGGCGCGGACCACGTCCGGGTTGAGCGTCACGCGCCGTATGCCTCGATGGTGGCCCGGCGCAGCAGCGGCTCCATGTCCAGGTACTCGCGGACCGTCCGCTCCATCAGATCGGCCAGACGCTCGTCGTTCCGGCTGAGCAGCAGGCGCCCGCCCCGGAAGACATGGAACAGGAACGTGACCGGGGCGTCGTTGAGCACCCGCACGTCGACCGGGAACCCGACGTCCCGATCCAGGCGAAGCCCCAGATCCAGGGCGCGCCGGGAGCGCACGTCCGCCGCCCCGTTCAGGTGGACGCCGACGTCGACGTCGTGGAAGCCGCCGCCACCGAGAAACGAGCCGTGGAGCCAGGCGAACCCCACGTCCGGTTCGGTCTCCAGCGCCGCGGTGAGCACGTGCACGATACGCTCGCGTTCCGCAGCTTCCGCACGATACAGGCGGCGCATGACGTCCATCCTACCGGAGGTGCGCAACGCGCCATTCGATTCGGCGCCGTGGGATGACCGGCACCCGCGGACCGGCGCGGGATCTCGCGCTCCCCGGTTCCCTCACCCGCGAACGCGGCGTCCGGGACGGGCCTCCACGCCTACGGGTCTACCGCGGATACCAGTCGCCGTCGCGCACCTCGATCGGCTCGCCCTCGAGGGCGTCACGCAACGCCTGAATCGTGCCCGCGATCTGCTCGACGTTGTCCGGGCGGGGCAACTCGCGATTGCCGAACCAGCGCGCGGTGGCGTTGTCGTAGTGGATCAGGTAGACCAGATCCGGCCCGAACGTCTTCACGCACTCGGCGACCGGAATCGGCCGCATGCGGTCGACCGGCAGGTTCATCGGCATGAACGCCACGTCGATGTCCTCGA
>WTGR01000383.1 GCA_011523485.1 Acidobacteriota bacterium | reverse complement strand
GGAACATCGGCGACCGGCTGCACAACGCCCGCTGGTTCGTGGACCGGCTCGGCGTGAACGTAGTGCTCGTCGACTACCGCGGTTACGGTCGCAGCCGGGGGACCCCCGACGAGGAGGGCATCTATCTCGACGGGCTGGCCATCTACGACGCGGTGGCGGCCCGTTCCGTGCGCGCGGAGGACATCGTCCTGTTCGGGCGTTCGCTGGGGGGCGCGGTCGCCATCGAGACGGCGCTCCTGCGTCCCGCGGGCGCACTGGTGCTCGAATCGGTGTTCCGGTCGGTGCGGGCGCTGGCCCGCGAGCACTACTGGTTCGTCCCGACCGCGGTGATCCGCACGCGTATGGACAACGAGGAGAAGATCGCGCGCGTCGATGTCCCGACGCTCGTGCTCCACGGCGACCGCGACTCCATCGTCCCGCCGGCGCACGGCAGGCGACTGTTCGAGCTGGCCGCCCGCCCGACGCGTCTGCATGTCATCGACGGCGCCGGACACAACGACACGTATCTCGTCGGAGGCGAGCCCTACGCCGACGCATGGGCGCTGTTTCTGCGCGAGAGCCGGCGGGTCGACGGCAGGTCGACCTTGTGACGAGCGGCGAGCCGAAGCGCCGGCGGGGGCATCCGTGGTATGTGCTACCGTAAGCCCATGCGCATACACATAGCGTTGGACGATGCTCTCGTCGCAGAGCTCGACCGGCGCGCGGGGGCACGTCGCCGGAGCGCCTTCATCGCGGCATTGATCGAACGGGGACTGGAGGACGAGCGCCGCTGGGAGGAAATCGAGGCGGCCCTCGGTAGTCTGCCCGATACGGGCCACGACTGGGACGACGATCCGGCGGCGTGGGTTCGGCAGCAGCGGCGAGGCGACCGTCGCCGCTCCGGTTGACGATGGTCCGCGTGCTGCTGGATTCGACGGTGCTCATCGACGCGCTTCGTGGACACGCTGCCGCGGAGCGCGTGGCCGGCCTGCGACGCTCGGGCACGGAACCCTGGGCCTGCGTCGTTTCCGTCGAGGAGATCTGGCGCGGGCTGCGGGAAGGCGAAGCGCGGCACGCGCGCCGGCTGTTCAGCGGCCTGCGTCTCGCTCCGCTGGGGGTGGCCGAGGGCATTCAGGCAGGTAGCTGGCGTCGCACGTTCGCCCGGCGCGGCGTCACGCTCCACCAGGCCGACTGCCTGATCGCCGCCGCGGCGGTCGGCGTCGGCGCCTCGCTGGCTACCGCGAACGTCGGCGATTTCCCCATGACCGAGGTCGACGTGCAGCATTGGCCGGCGGGAGCGTAGGGAGCCACCGTCCAGGGAACCTCGTTCTGCGATAATCGGGTCGGACATTCGGGCCTGAACGATAAGGAGGAGGCCATCCGGACCGGAGAACAGACCGTGCGGGCGCGGCAGCCGGTCGGCGAGCCGGGCGCCGGGTCGCCGAGCGACGAGCCCTACGTCGAGTTCGAGCGCGTCAGCAAGAGCTTCGACGGCCGCATCCGGGTGGTGCGCGACCTCGACTTGCAGATCCGCAGGGGCGAGTTCCTCACGCTGCTCGGGCCGTCCGGCTCCGGCAAGACCACCTGCCTGATGATGCTCGCCGGCTTCGAGACGCCGACGGCGGGCGCCATCCGCATCGGCGGGCGCGCCATGCAGCAGGTGCCGGCCCGGCAGCGCGGCATCGGCATGGTGTTTCAGAACTACGCGCTGTTCCCGCACATGACGGTGGGCGAGAACCTGTCGTTCCCGCTGGAGGTGCGCGGCATCGACCCCGACCGGCGGGGCGAGCGCGTGCGGCGCGCCCTGCGGCTCGTGCGGCTCAAGGGGCTCGAGGCACGCCGGCCGGGCCAGCTCTCCGGCGGCCAGCAGCAGCGCGTGGCGATTGCCCGCGCCCTGGTGTTCGAGCCCGAGCTGGTGCTGATGGACGAGCCGCTCGGCGCCCTCGACCGACGCCTGCGCGAGGAGCTGCAGTACGAGATCCGGCGCATCCACCGCGGCCTCGGGGTCACCGTCCTGTACGTCACCCACGACCAGCAGGAGGCGATGGTGATGTCCGACCGCGTCGCCGTGTTCCGGGCGGGACGCATCGAGCAGATCGCGTCGCCGGAGGCGCTCTACGAGGAGCCGGAGCGCGCCTTCGTGGCCCGCTTCATCGGCGAGAACAACCGCCTTCACGGCCGCGTCGCGAGCGTCGACCACGACGGCATCTGCGCGGTCGACGTCGGCGGCGAGGTCGTGCAGGCGCTGCGGGTCGCTCCGTGCGGCCCCGGCGATCCGACGACATTGTCCATTCGTCCCGAACGCGTGGCCATCGCACCGGAACGGGGCCTGTACAGCAACGAGTTCGAGGCCGGCATCGAGGACATCACCTTCCTCGGAGACCACCTCCGCCTGCGCGTCGCGCTCTGCGGCCGCTCGGACTTCGTCGTGAAGATCCCGAACATGGTCGGGCACGGCGCCGTCATCAAGGGCGACCGGATCCGCATCGGCTGGACCCCGACCGACTGCCGGGTGCTGGACGCCGACGACGAGGAGGCGCCGTGAGCGGCCGCGGCCGCCTGCCCGAGTCCGCCCGACCGGTGGCGTTGGCGCACCTCGGGGCGTTCGCCGGCCTGATGTCCGTCCGCTTCGCGGCGTTGGCGCGCCGCGCGGCGTTGGTGCCTCGGGCAGCGTGCGTCCGGGCCGCGGCGTGGCTGGCGGTCCCGCTCGCGGTCGCCGTGCTGGCCGTCGACTGCGCCCCGGCCGGCACGACGCTGACCGTGGTCTCCTGGGG
>WTGR01000281.1 GCA_011523485.1 Acidobacteriota bacterium | reverse complement strand
TGCGCGGCGAGCGCCTTGTCCCCCACCGCGTTGAAGCTGAGGCCGGGGGGCAGCATCAACCCCTTCTGCGAAGCGCCGACGGTGACGTCCACGCCCCACTCGTCGTGCCGGTAGTCGATGGACGCCAGCGACGAGATCGTGTCGACCAGCAGGAGCGCCGGATGCCGCGCGGCGTCGATGGCGCGGCGGACTGCGGCGATGTCGCTCGCCACCCCGGTTGAGGTCTCGTTGTGGACGACACAGACCGCCTTGACCGCATGGGCGCCGTCTTCCGCGAGACGCGCCTCGACCTGCGCCGCGTCGACGCCGCGCCGCCAGTCGCCCGGCAGGAACAGGGGGTCGAGCCCGAGCCGGGTCGCGATGCCCTTCCAGAGCGTCGCGAAATGCCCGGTCTCGACCATCAGCACGCGATCGCCCGGAGACAGCGTGTTGGCGAGCGCCGCCTCCCATGCTCCGGTCCCCGACGCGGGAAACAGCACGACCGGGTGGCGGGTCTGCACCACGGCCCCCATGCCGGCGAGCACCTCGCGGGTCAGATCGCGGAACGCGGGCCCGCGGTGATCGATGGTCGGCGCGGCCATCGCGCGCAGGACGCGATCGGGCACGTTGGTCGGTCCGGGGATCTGCAGGAAGTGTCGTCCGCTGGCATGTGACATGGCGCTAATCTAGCGTACCGCGGACCTGTTGGACGCAGACGTGTGCGTATCGGCTGCCCAGGACTTCCTCATGGGCGCGCCGTCCGCCCGCCGGATCGACGCCTCGCCGAACGCGAGGGCCGGATCCTGACGGCGCTGCCCGAAGGGCCGTTCTATACTGCGCCGCATGGGTGACCTCCGGACCGATCTCGAAGCGCGACTCGCCGGCGAGGTTCGCTTCGACGCGGTATCCCGCGCGCTCTACTCGACCGACGCCAGCGTCTACCAGATCCAGCCGCTCGGGGCGGCGGTCGTCCGCTCGCGCGAGGACGTGCTGGCGGCCCTCGAGTGCGCCCGCGCCCACGGCTGCTCGGTCACCGCCCGCGGGGGCGGCACGTCCCAGGCCGGACAGGCGATTGGCGCCGGCCTGCAGATCGACACCTCGAAGTACTTCAACCGGGTCCTGGAAGTGAACGTCGAGGAGCGCTGGGCGCGCGTGGAACCGGGCATCGTGCTCGACGAGCTGAACGCGCAACTCGCGCCGCACCGCCTGCGGTTCGCACCCGACATCTCCACGGCCAGCCGCGCGACCATCGGCGGCATGATCTCGAACAACTCGAGCGGGGCGCGGTCGGTGCGCTACGGCAAGACCATCGACCACGTGCTCGATCTGCACGTCGCGCTGGCCGACGGCTCGGTCGCCCACCTGAGGCCGCTCACGGCCGAGGAGCTGGAAGCGGCCTGCGCGGCCGACACCTTCGAGGGCGCCTGCTACCGCGCCGTCCGCGATACGGCCGCCCGGCACGCGGAAGAGATCGACCGGCGGTACCCGAAGATCCTGCGCCGGGTGGGCGGCTACAACCTCGACGCGTTCACCCCGGCGGGCAACGGAGAGACGGACGCGCCTTTCAATCTGGCAAAGCTGATCGTCGGCTCCGAGGGCACGCTCGGCTTCATCCTCGAAGCTCGTCTCAACCTGGTACCGCTGCCGAAGGCCAAGGCGGTGCTGACCATCGAGTACGACGACCTGCTCGACGCGCTCGGCGAGACCCCGGCGATACTGGCCCACGATCCGTCCGCCGTCGAGGTGATGGACCGTTCGATCCTCGACCATGCCCGGGAGAATCCGGCCCTCGACGCGATGCGGCGCGCCGTGCTGGGCACCGATTGCGGCGCCCTGCTGTGCGTGGAGCTGTACGGCGACTCCGCGCAGGAGATCCGCCCGCGCCTCAACCGGCTCGAGTCGAACATCCGCGCCCGCGGCGTCGCGAGGCATACGGCCTGCGCCGTCGCGCCGGCCGATCAGGCCCGCATCTGGAAGCTGCGCGAGTCGTCGCTCGGCCTCTCGATGGCCATGAAGGGGGACGCCAAGAGCATCTCGTTCGTCGAGGACACCGCGGTCGCCCCGGAAAAGCTGCGCGACTTCATCGAGCGGTTCCTCGAGGTGATCCGGCAACACGGCACGACGGCCGGCGTGTACGCCCACGCCTCGGTCGGCTGCCTGCACGTGCGGCCGGTCGTCAACCTGAAGACCGCGGCCGGCGTCCAGCAGTTCGAGGCGATTGCGAACGAGGTCGCCGACCTGGTGCTGGAGTTCGGCGGCGCCCTCTCCGGCGAGCATGGCGACGGCCTGGTGCGCGGGCCGTTCATGGAGCGCATGTTCGGCCCCGACCTGTACGAAGCATTTCGTGCCATCAAGCGCACGTTCGACCCGGACGGGCTGTTCAACCCGGGCAAGATCGTCGACGCGCCGCCCCTGGCCGCCAACCTGCGCTACGGCCCCGAGTACCGGACGCCGGACCCCGACGCGGTCTTCGACCACGGCGAGCACGGGGGACTCGGGCGCGCGGTGGAGATGTGCAGCGGTGTCGGCGCCTGCCGCAAGACGCTCAGCGGCACGATGTGCCCGTCCTACATGGCGACGCGCGACGAAGCGCACTCGACGCGAGGGCGGGCCAACACGCTGCGCCTCGCGATGAACGGGGCGCTCGGCAACGGCAGCGGTTCGCACGGCGCCGGTCTCGGGGATCGCGAAGTCTACGACGTCCTCGACCTCTGCCTGGAATGCCGGGCGTGCAAGACCGAGTGCCCCGTCGGCGTCGACATGGCGCGCTTCAAGAGCGAG
>WTGR01000623.1 GCA_011523485.1 Acidobacteriota bacterium | reverse complement strand
GTCGTACCGGCCGTCCTCTCCGACCGGCAATGCGGCCAGCGGCGCCAGTCGGCGCGTGAACGTCTTGATAGCCCTCTCGGTCTTCTCCTTCTCCGCTTTCTTCGCGTTCGCCTTCGACTCGGGCCGTACCGCGAATACCTCGATCATGGCTTGCCGATTCGCGCCGCCCCGGCGGTTGACCCGTCCGAGCCGCTGTACCAGTCGTTCGCAGGCCACGAGGTCGCAGACCATGTGATCCGCGTTGAGATCCACACCTACCTCGCCCGCCGAAGTGGCGACAAGGAACGTCGGCGCATCCGGGCGATCGGTTGCACGGCCCAGGAATCCGTGGTTCTCGAGCCACGTCTCCAGGTCCTTGCGCTCGTGTACCCGACGCTCACCGACGAGAAGCTCGGAGGTGTATCCGGCCGCCCGTTCGTCGGCTTTCTGTCTGCGCCTGCACTCCTCGTCTATCGAATCCTTGACGGCGACTGCATCCTTGCGGCTGTCGCAGTAGACGAGTACGCGGGAGGGGGAGTCGCCGCCAGCGAGCTCGATGGCGCGACGGGCCATGGACTCCGTGAGATGCTCCCTGGCGGTCAGCGTCGTCACCTGCAGCCGCTTGCGCGCCGTCAGGCGTTCGTTGGCCTTCGGCTCCTCGCGTTCTTCGGCGTTCAGTCGGAAGACCTTCTCGGGCGGCAGATCCAGCACTTCGCGGCCCGTTGCCGAGAGGGACGTCAGGTGGAACGGCGGCGTGACGGATCCGTCGTCGGCCGCCGCGCCGAGGGCGCCGTCGCGCTCTGCGGCGATGCGTCGCAGCAGTGCTTCGAACGGCGGGCACAGATGCGCTTCGTCCAACAACACGAGCGCATCGACGGCGAGAAGACCGGCATGGTACGGACGCATACCTCTCGACACGCCGTAGCCTTCGAACAGCAGTCGGGAGCCGATCATGTCGATTGTGCCCACGATGATCGCGGGCATGGACGGGTCTTCGAGCCAGTCGCGGTTGTCTGCGAAACCCCCGCGCAGGGTCGAGATCGGTAGCTCCCGGGTACTCTCCGCGAGGTGCAGTTTGCCCGCCAATGCGTCCGGCATGTTGCGGCGGAGCTGCTCCGCGAACCGCGTCGCTTGATCGACCACCGCGCGCCGATCGACGACGTAGACGAGCCGTCGCGGCAGGGCGGCGCCTTCCGCCAGGGCGATGAGCCACAGCGCCATCACGGAGGTCTTGCCGAGTCCGGTCGGGACGTCCACGGCCTGGGGCAGGTCGCCGTCGAGCAACCGTTGCAGCAGCCGCTTCTGCCAGCGAAACGGCGCGTGCGGCGTTCCGTTTTCCGCGGTCAGGTCGGCGAACACTGCCGCCAAGTGGTCGCCGTCATTCATTGAACTTCATGATGCTCGCGCCCTGACGATTTGCTGGCGTCCTTTCGGGCCGCGCGCCTCCGACGAATACGAGTCGATGAAAATGCTGGGCCGTCAAGTTGGGGTTCCCGGCGGATTCCGAAAGCGTCGAAATCATACTTGATGAACCCCACCACTTTGGAGGAATCCACTGTCAGATCCTGTCAGTCGGCGTCGCTCCGTCGATCTTCGTCGCGCTCGGGTGCGGGTCTGGCAGCCCTTGCGGGTGCGTTTGCCGCGAGACCGGTTTTAGTGTAATACTACCTCTGGTAATACTCTTACGATGCGTATAACCTCGAAGGGCCAGGTGACCATCCCGCAACGGTTGCGGAGCAAGTTCGGGCTGCTTCCGCATACCGAGGTCGATTTCGAGGAGGGCGACGGGGGCGTGGTGATCCGCCCCGTGTTGAGCAAGCGGACGCTCGTAGAGGAGCGTCTCCGCCGGGTGCGTGGCGTCGCCGGCGGCGATCTGGGAACGGATGACGTGATGCGACTGACCCGCGGGGACGAGTGAGTGTTCCTCGTCGATACCAACGTCCTGCTGGACATCTTCACGGACGACGCCAAGTGGCGTCCGTGGTCCGAGCGAGCGGTGGGAAGCGCGCTCGTCACCGGCACCGTTGCTGTCAACCCGGTCATCTACGCCGAGACGTCGCTCGCGTTTGCCGACGCCGGCAGTCTCGATCGCCACTTGAACGACCTGCTGATCGTGCGGCAGCAGCTTCCGTACGGCGCGGCGTTCCGGGCGGGGAGGGCCTTTCTCCGGTACCGGCGTGCGGGCGGTGCGCGCTCGTCGCCGCTGCCGGACTTCTACATCGGCGCTCACGCGGAGGTGGACGACCTGACGCTGCTGACCAGAGACGCCGGCCGCTTCCGAAGCTACTTTCCGTCGGTGACGCTGGTGACGCCGCGGGATTCGCCCTGAGCGGGTACTCGCAACGCTGCGCTATGATGGCCGGCACGTCGATAGAACTCAGCAGCGTGGCATGAAGGGGCAACCTATGCGCGATCGAACACGGACGCGGACTGGTACGGCGGGTGCGGTGGGGACGGCCATCTTGGCCCTGGTCCTTGCGGCGGGCGGACCGGCGCTCGCCCAACGGGGCGCTCCCGCCAACGGCGAGTGGCCGACCTACGGCGGCGACCTCGGCGGCACGAAGTACTCGCCGCTCGACCAGATCGACCGCACCAACTTCGGCGATCTGGAGATCGCCTGGCGCTGGCTGTCGGCCGATGCGTTTCTGAGCATCGACACGCCGGACGGCGGCGAGTGGTGGGCCGACTCGCGGCTCATCTTCGAGGAGCTGCTGCGCCGCGATCCCGACCGCTGGCGCGACGCGCAGCCGCCCTACATCACGAACCTGAAGGCGACGCCGCT